>CAZZVG010000904.1:0-3579 GCA_964657295.1 Iningainema sp.
TCAATCTGCCCAAAAATCTCTTCTATTTGCTGGCTGAGGACTTCTACAGTTTCGACACCGACACTTCTGGAGTCTCCTCTGAGGCTATGAGCTTCCTGCAACAATTCCCAAATAATGTTGTCATCTGGGTATTGTTGCAAGTGCCGCAATCCTGATTCTAATTTTTGCAAATGTTCAGATGTGGAAATTTGATAGAGATTTCGCAGTTCTTCGTCTTCAATATATGTTGGTGCCAGTTGAGGAATCGTGTAATTGTCCACGAATTCAAACACTGGCTGTTGGGATGAGAACTCCACCGCCTTCAAATACTCGAGGATTTGATTTGTGTCCACGCCACTGGGTTGACCGGTTAATGCTTCTTCTACCAATGAGCTTAGGGCATTCCATCCCATCCACAAGCGATCGCTCACCTCTGTGCTCAGGGTGATTTCTTGACGCTCAATCTGCCCAAAAATCTCTTCTATTTGCTGGCTGAGGACTTCTACAGTTTCGACACCGACACTTCTGGAGTCTCCTCTGAGGCTATGAGCTTCCTGCAACAATTCCCAAATAATGTTGTCATCTGGGTATTGTTGCAAGTGCCGCAATCCTGATTCTAATTTTTGCAAATGTTCAGATGCGGAAATTTGATATAGATTTCGCAGTTCTTCATCGTCTATCATAATGACAAGTCATTGGTTACAACAAGTTGTAATAGGGTGAGTCAAAGTTGCGTCTCAATTTTGCTAAAGGCAGCTAGAGTTAATTACTCAACTAAACCATATCCTTAAGCATGAGAGCAATTTCATTAAGTTGCTGAGTGCTTAACTTAGTTTGATTGATGCCAATAGCAGTTTCTTTAGCCCCCCTATTAATGCTATCCATTGCTTGAACGACTTGTTGGATGCCATCTAGTTGCTGCTTGAGATTCAGCGATATTTGTTGGTTGTTCAAAACCACTTTGTTGACGGCTTCCTCTACACCAGTAAAAGCGTCCTCAGTTTTTTGAGCGATTTGCACCCCTGCTGCGACTCTCTTCGTGCCTTCCTCCGTCACCATGACTGTTGAATTAATTGCACTCTGGATCTCAGAAACTAGGACGTAAATCTTTTCCGCTGATCGTTGACTCTGATCGGCTAATCGGCGAATCTCATTTGCAACTACGGAAAAGCCTTTACCATTTTCTCCAGCACGAACAGCTTCAACTGCTGAATTGAGTGCCAGCATATTAGTTTGGTTAGCTAAGTCAGAAACGAACTGGGAGATACTGCCAATTTGATTGGCTTGCTCACTCAGGTGTACCATTTGCTCTGCAATGATTCCTACTTTCTTTTCAAGGGTGAACATATCTTTCAGGTTTGCTTCTACTGCTTTGGTGCCACTTTCCGCAATTTGAAGTGCCTGTTGTGCAGCCGTAGCGGCGGCTTGTGCTTGTTCTGTTGACTGTCGGAAGGAGGCTTCTAGCTCATCCATAGTGACGGTGGTTTCATTCACTGAGGCAGCTTGCAGACTTACTATGCGTTCTTGTTGTTCTACCGTAGAGAAAGTTTGCTGGCTAGAAGCAGAAATTCCATTGATCAATTGCTTAATCAGATTCGTCAGTTGACGTGCGCGCAAAATTCCCAGTGGTAGCACTGTAGCCAGAGAAGCCAAAATAATCAAGATAGCGACGATTTTCAGCGCGTTAACAGCGGCATAAACCGTTTCCTTTGGGGCTTTAGTAATAGCTACTAAAAAATACGACTGCCTTGGATCGAAAACAATTCTTTCGTAGGCTAATATCTCATCAGTTCCCTCACTGATAACTCCCTGTTGACTATGTAGAATTTGCTTGGCAATCTCTGGGGGATAATCGTTTTCCAATTTCTCATTTTTCTGGAGATCAAAACCCCACTCTTTTTGAGGTTTGGGATGGGAGATGTAAAAGCCACGGCTATCGACTAGTAACGCCTGTTTTTCACCTGCATTTGCCTGTTTGACAATTTCTATGACTCTGTTGGCTAATACGTTCGCGATCACAATACCTCTTTTTTTGCCAGATGAGTCAACAACTGATGTAGCGTAACGAATTGTTGGTTTAAAAGGTCTTTCAATTTGACCCTTTTCCTGGTTCAACTCTATTGGTGAAGTATAGATTTCACCAGGAGGTAACTTCATTGTCTCAGTAAAGTAAGGACGATTTTTCTTGTTTTGCAGTTCGGATTCGGACCTAACTTTGACATTAGTGCCGTCCCCATCGACTCGCACGATTTCCTGCCCATTTTCGTCTATATATCGCATCTGCATATAGAAGGGCTTCGTCTGTATCAAACTAGTAAAAATAGTCTGTAACTGCTTCTTCCAGTCACTTCGGTTGTTAAATTCTACCAGACCTTGAATCTCTGGAGTTTTACTCAGGAACAAAACATCATCACTGCTCCCATCTGTCATTGTATGAATTTTCTGGGATTCATCATCTAGCTGTTTTTCTAGATTATTTTTGGCTACTTTGGATAAAGTATTTGTAAAAGACACAATCCCATAAGTTCCCACAATAACTACGGGTATAATACTGCTTAAAAGCAGCAGTAATAGGATTTGATTCTGAAGTTTTTTTTGCGTCGAAAATTGTTTGAAAAATATTTTAACCATAGTTGTTCACCTACAAATATATGATCTCCATAAGGCTTTTTTCAAATAAATACGGGATAATAGAGGAGAAATAACGGTGAGTCCATATCTCCCTGATTCATTAAATTCTGATAGCTTAAAACAATGTTATATCAATAGGTGAATCCCTGCAATCAGAAAATGCTAGTGCAACAAGTCAAAAGTCAAAAGTCAAAAGAAAGAAATCGTTATATATCAAGCTTTTGGTTTGAAATTTACTGGTAAGTTATTTCAGCCAGCCTGCACTAGTACTTGCTATGCATTATCATAGAAATCTTGTTATTTTGAGGGTGAAATCGACGACCTCGCAATCCAGATACCGTAGCACTTCTTGCACCTCCTCTTCCGACATTGTGCGTTCGATCAAGAAGTTTTGTGATCACTTCGCTCATGTTGACGGTACTTACGAGCGCCGAGGGAAACGCCTCTTCCACTGCTTCACCCCCAGGCTCTCCCGCCAGGAATGCAAGGAGTGCCGATGCATAGAGAACGTACTTACTCATCCTCTGCCTCACGCCGTCGTTCGGCAAGAAATTCGTCCGAAAAAGGTCATCTTGTGCCGGTTCGGGAGTAATTATAGCGGTTCTCAGTCAAATCCCATACACTCTCGCCCTCACCCCGCCCTGACGGGCACCCCTCACACACGCGCTTGGGAGAGGGGTAGGGGGAGCTCACAGGTGTAGGTTTTTTACTTTTGGGTGTTGGCAAGACTTGGAGGACAAGGAAGGAAAGTAGACAAGGCAGTTTTTTGACTCCAAACTCCCGGAAAACCAAGTATATATACATAGGTTTTCCTTTTCTTCCTGGTCTACTTTCCCCCCAGGTCTACCCAGTCTTACCTACATGTAAAAAACCTACCCTTGTGAGGGTAGGGGGAGAGGGCGTTTTGTATGTGACTAAAACGAGAAACGCTATAATACAATACCGTTCAGTTAAGGCATTTATTCGTTG
>CAZZVG010000905.1:0-3579 GCA_964657295.1 Iningainema sp.
TGGACAAAGAAATCGAATAACCCAGTGAAAGAAACGCCAACAATCGGATCTAATTCCCGACTGTACTGATAACGGGGTTCAATAAATTTGTGGTGTAAAAGTGCCGCTACCGATAACGCACCAGCCGTAAACGCTTCTTCCTGTTCTTTATAATTGTCTGGATCGATGAGATTCAGGTGGACTTCTGCCAAATTACAGTGGAAGTTAGAGCCAATAATTTCCATTTTTGTTACCCTAAAGGCTTTTTATCCTCTAGTTCTACGAGTTCTTATTTCCCCGTAGATCCGACTATATTTTCTACTAACTGTCATTAGTAGCTGGAGACTCGTGGAGCCGTTTTTAACAACGGGGGTAAAACCCAGATTATATTCTTTTTAAAGATATCTACTTATATTTTAAAAAGGTTCACTCTCTAGTCTGTACGGTGTCAAAGGTGCTTTAGTTTCTTTGATTACCTCGGTATTCCCAGATTTACTAATTATGCCCGTTAGTAAATCTCTTCTCAGGGTTCACCGAATTTCTCCAGTTTTTTACGTGAGGCAAAATTATCTACCACACGGGTTTAAACCAAAACGGGCCAGACGATGCTCTAGCTCACTGTCCGAAATTTGTGGATAATGTTCAGTGAACCAATCTTTCCCTTTACCCTGATTATAAGCGTTGATAAAGTCAACTTTGAGTTGATCATTTTGTAAAAGGTCACAATTGGCTCTAGCTAAAGCTTCACCAGCCCATTGAATTGCACCTTCACCACTGTAATATTGTTTGCGTACAGCATTAACACATTCTTCTAAAGTTGGTTTCTGGTGGAATACTCTGCTATGATTCGCCATTCTTAGTGAATCACGCTCTGGATCAATTCGCCAGTATCCTTGAGCATCTTGTTGCCATAAATTATCTTTGGCAATGGCTCCTAATTCATCATCTGAGTCGAATTGACGAATCCCCGCGCTTCTTCTAATATTGCCGGCAACAATCGTGACAGCAGCTTCATCAATCAATAAACAGCATTCTACTGAATTTAATTGTCGTCCAAAGGCTTTATTCAGGATAGAGACACAACGTTGGTAAAGTCCAGGCAATTTTACCGGATTAGCAACCCCACCAAAGCCTTTGAGAATTTCTCCTGCTTCACGGACATTACTGAGATCAACAAAGACTTGAACAACTCCCGAAAATCTTTCATCCGTTGAGAGTTCTAACAGGCTTTGATATGATCCCACCCAACCTTGACGGCTATCGCCAACTTCAATAGTCACGCGATTCCCGAAGATATTGACTTGTGTCTCCTCAAGACGCTTTTGATTGGGAATCGTGCCAATTTCACCCTGCATTTGTACATAAAGGCGATTGCGGATTGGGGGCAGTTGGTTGATATATTTTGGCTCTATCACCGATCCCGTACCACAGCCCATCATTGCCAAATCCATCATCAATCCAAATGCACTCCAGTCTTGGAGGTTGGTAGAGGTGCAATTATAAGCCCCAGAAAAGTTCTTTGGTTTCTCGATCCAATCTGTACCACCTACCCACAACCAACGCCCACTAGGTAAGGCTTTTAAGTTTCGCTGCATCCGTTCTACAATCTCAGCTTCATGTGGAAGTAGCTTTCCTAAGTTTATCAAACCAGACAGAGTGCGATCGCAAACCTGCTCCCATGTCTCCCTGCGATCTGTCTTTGTAAGACGGCTGTATGTTCTAAAAAACACGGGATTGGCAGCCGGGGCTGTTTCTGGAAATGCACCTTTTAGAAGTTTTCGTTCAAGTTCAAGAACCATAAATGACATCAAGCCTTGTTGCTCACAGACAGATTATGACTATACGCCAAGTCGCTCTGAGGGTCAAAGTTGAAAAATTGTCATATTTACGCTACTCTTAGGAATTAGGAGTGACAGTGGGTTTTTATGGCAATTTCCGTTTCAACCAAATTGATGGAAAAGTATATAATTACAAGTGTTTTGTTTTGTATACTGAATCAGTTATGTCTGAATCTGGGTTAGGAACTAAAGTTGCTCCTTGGCGATCGCTCCTCGCCCGTGCGCTTGATGACAACCGCACTCAACCAGATTTCCGCTATTTTCAACTCGCCACTGTTCAAGCCGATGGACGTCCGGCAAATCGTACTGTCGTCTTTCGAGGTTTTCTTGGTGATACCAACCAGCTGAAAATCACCATCGATACACGTAGTGATAAATTTCCGCAGATACAGCATCTACCTTGGGGAGAAGTTTGCTGGTATTTTACCACAACTCGCGAACAATTTCGCTTAGCGGGAAAGTTGGATGCGATCGACGCCGATTGTCCTGACTCAGAACTCCAAAACGCCCGTCAATCCACCTGGAAAGACATTTCAGACAATGCCCGGTTACAATTTGCTTGGCCTCATCCCGGTGAAACCAGAGCCAATTCAGAAGGTTTCTCCCCGTCGCCTCCCGATCCAGCAAGTCCATTAGCAAACTTCAGTCTCTTATTACTTAACCCTGTAAAAGTTGATCATCTGGAATTACGCGGCGATCCCCAAAATCGCTGGCTATATTTGTACGAATCTGAAGCTTGGTCTACTGTAGCGATTAATCCGTGAAGTACCGTGCATTTCGGCTTTAAGTTCGGATAGCCGTTGACTGTAGTCCAAAAAATTCATAACTGGAAACTGAAAATATACCCTATCCCCAAACAGTTGGTAGCCGTTAGGTGGGCTTCGTTTACAGGTTGTGGCAGTGGTGGACTAGGGATTAGGGGCTTGAGGGATGACTGAACACTCCTAACAGCAACCGTATTGGGTTATAGTCGTGGTGCTGTTGGTAACGCATTTTACAGTAAAATGACTAGATTCCCATACGATCAGTTTGCCAAGGACTATCTCCAAGAATTATTATCACCTCTAGGTTCAGTAGAAACAAGTAAAGATGTGGCAGGAGAAGTACTAGAAATTGATGTTTACTTTATACCATCGGCCCAATCCCAAATCGATAAAGAAATCTTGGGGTTACTAGGAAGATTTGCTGATAAGCCAGCACTCTTTGAACCATTTCGTAATGCGATAACAACCTCAGAAGTTCGCAGTTGTACGATTAAGTTGTTTAACACTTGTGCCCGTTTTGAACGGGAAGCCAGACGGAATAATACAAAATTATCAGAAGATTCTTTACCAAAGTTATGGATTCTCTCACCAACAGCGTCTCAAGAATTTTTAGAAGGATTCGGAGCTAAATTAGATGAAGCGCAGTGGGGGAAGGGTGTTTATCTTTTTGATAAATCTTGGCGAGGTGCAGTAGTAGTAATTCACCCTTCGGGTTCACCAGTCGCCTACGGAGGGAAACCCTCCTGCAGCGCTGGTTCATCAATTACCGATAACTCCAGAAACACTTTGGTTGAGACTTTTGGGCAAGGGAGGAGTTCAGCAACGGGCAATTGAGGAAGTACAGGCGTTGGATATTAACAATCCTTTACGTACCAAAGCGATAGATTTATTGGCAAACTTAAAAACTACTTTAGAATTAAATCAGAATTTAGACACCGAGGAGAGGGATTTAGTTATGCAGTTATCACCGATTTATGAACAACGTTTGGCAGAGGCTA
>CAZZVG010000906.1:0-3579 GCA_964657295.1 Iningainema sp.
AAATTGATTTAGTACACTGGGTAAATCGTTGAAGTCTGAGTAAGCCATAATTTTTATAGGGATTTTTATTTTCAGGCCCTAACCGGGGATTCAGTAAATCGCGCTCGCTCTCTGGTAGTAAGAATTTTGTAAAAATTCTCAGACTTAGACACCCGACTTCTTAAAGAAATCGGGTGTCTTATTTGCTATACAAGCATTAAATCTGCACGGAGACAACCCCTAAACAGACATCTATTTATGAGATGATTCTTTTTCCTTGAACTTATCAGCAGCAGTTAAGAGCAACTCTCTTAAAAGTTGTTTGACTTGACGCTCTTTCTGAGCTACTGCTGTACCTGCTTCACCCAGTTTATCATCTAACTGTGAACTTTTTTGCTGTACCTGTGTAACTACGACTTGTGCATGTGGACGTGCTTCTTGATTAAACCAGTTTTTCGCCTAGTGCAAATGATCTTTAACCTCTTCAGAACGCCCACCGTAACGTGCGGCTAAGTTAGCTTTGACTATGGCTAGCTGGGCTTGCAGTTGAGCATATCTTTTCTTCAACAATCCGATTTCCTCACTATTGGTGATAGTATTGATAGCGGCGTCGATCGCGGTTTTCGTATCAGTCGTTTTTTCTCTGCTGGTCTCCTTAATTTCTGCTAAAATGCCTTCAACTTCCTGCTGAATTTTATCTTCTTCTTCGTCTAGTTTTGCCTGTAGCTGCTTAACTTCTGATTGAGTTTTAGCAATGGCTTCATGTCTAGTGCTATTTACAGCTTCTAACGCTCCTTCAATTGATGCAGTCACTTCTTCTTTGAATTCTCCACCTTTTTCTTGTAAGTTTTCAATGACAGTAGAAACAGCATCCTTAACAATGCTACGAAGGTCACTAGAACCTTCTTTAAACTCGGAAACAACTTGAGAAACTGCTGATTTTACGATTTCTCTAATTCTGTCGGCTCTTAGCTGTCCAGTTTGTTTTGCTTGTTGTAAATCTGTCTGAATTTGCTCTTTGATATTATTAGCCATTTTTAATACCTGTGTAAATTTAACTCAATAGAAGTTTATGAAGAAGTCCGCAGTATCCACTAATTGCTAATTTTTTTCACAGTCTTCTACTTGCAGTATTCATAAGCGTTTTACAACTCACATATGACTGCTATATATCTATGATGACGTAATATTTTCAGGTGCGGTACTTCCTATAGATAGAAAACCACTAGTACCGCTTGGCGGAATGAAAAATTCAAAATGCTGAGATTGTCGTCTGAAATAGCCAAAAAATACGTATTTCAAGCTTCTCAATGTTTCATTTTTCATTCTCTACTTGCTGTCCACTCCCCCATTCACGCTACCTGGTGTAAGAAAAGTGGCACCAGGGTTTACTGTATTCCTATTAGTGGTGATCTGGGTTCCATCTTGGTAATAGTAAGTGGTAGAGCCGTTACCATGATCAATTGTTGTGGCAGGATTAATTACAGATCCATTAGGGGTGCTAATGCTGCCATTATTATAAAAACGTGTCCCATACTGATAGTTAGGCAAGTTTCCAGTGCCTCTAACCGCACCAGGAAGCACAGAGTTTTGTACTGCCGTCTGAGATCTTACCACTGATGCACTCGTTGCGGCTACAAATAAAACCGCTAAACCACTCATAATTAGATGTTTCATCACACACCCTCCCTTGAGAGGTACTTGTTTGCTGTTGAGAAGTATCAATTAACATATACATATACATATATAGCTAATCACCTCGAAGGGTGACAACAAGCTTGAGAGGTATTCTGACAGGAGATAATGCTACTTTAGTGAGAAGCTTACAAACAAATAGCATCTGTAACCCAAAGTCTTGTGTATTCCAGACAACCAAACTAAGAGAAGAAAGATGAACGCTCAAAAACTTTCATTGAAAAAGCTACTAACACTCGTATTATTGATCTTATTAATCTCGACAAGTGCCTTTAGTCAACCTGCTTGTGCGGCAGATACAGATAACGGTGCAAAAATCTTTAGCAGCAATTGTGCTGGTTGTCATATTAATGGTAGCAACATTATCAGGCGCGGTAAGAATTTGAAATTAAAAGCCCTTAAAAAATACGATATGGACTCAATAGAGGCAATCTCGGAGATTGTAGCAAACGGTAAAAACAATATGTCAGCTTACAAAGAGCGCCTCACTGAACAAGAAATACAAAATGTCGCCACTTACGTTCTAGAACAAGCTGAAACAGGCTGGCGTTAACCCAACAAATCCGCGTCTTCTTTACGAGTGGGTTTAACAAGACGATCGCATTTACTCACAAGCTATCTGAATTAAACCCGCCCCTACTGTTAACTTTTACTCCTAACTCTCCTTATGTTACCACCATCAAGTCGCTTACAATTCACCCCTGATTTAAACATTTGTCGGATATTAAATGGCATGTGGCAAGTCTCTGGCGCACACGGACGCATTCACCAACCTGCCGCCATTCAGTCCATGTTTAAGTATATAGATGCAGGCTTTACTACTTGGGATTTAGCAGATCATTATGGTCCGGCGGAGGACTTTATTGGCGAGTTCCGCCGTCAAGTCATTGCGACTCGTGGTGAAGAAGCTTTATCTAAGATTCAAGCTTTTACCAAATGGGTGCCTCGACCTGGGAAAATGACGAAAAAGCTGGTTGAGGAAAACATTGATATCTCCCTAAGAAGAATGGACGTTCCATCGTTAGATTTGATGCAATTTCACTGGTGGGAGTACCGAGATTCCAGCTACTTAGATGCCTTGAAATGTATGGCTGAGTTACAAACAGAAGGTAAAATCAAGCATTTGGCTTTGACAAACTTTGATACAGAACATCTGCAAATTATTACAGACGCAGGCATCAAAATAGTTTCCAATCAAGTGCAATTTTCACTTGTAGATCGTCGTCCGGAAGTGCACATGATTCAGTTTTGTCAACAGCATGACATAAAACTTTTTACTTATGGCACAGTTTGCGGCAGCTTGTTATCAGAAAAGTATCTGGGGAAACCAGAACCAAAAGGGTTGGAGCTAACAACTGTTAGCTTGAGAAAGTATAAGAATATGATAGATACTTGGGGTGGTTGGGGTTTATTTCAAGAATTACTTTCTACGCTCAAAAAAATAGCTGACAAACACAATGTCAGCATCTCAAATGTCGCAGTGCGTTACATCTTGGATCAACCATCTGTGGGGGGTGTCATTGTTGGTGCAAGGCTTGGCTTATCCGAACACATAGAAGACAATGCTAAAGTGTTTAACTTTACATTTGATGCTGCGGATCTCAATCAGATAGATACTATATCTAGTCAGTCGCGAGATTTGTATCAGTCAATCGGCGATTGTGGTGATGAGTATCGGCGATGACATAACTTGCAGGCATTAACTGTTAATTCACGATTATTTAGTTCATCCAGTTGAGAAACTTTTAGGAATTCTGGTTTGGATGATTCAAAATACTTCGCCGGAATAACACAGCAAATACACAAATGCGCTCTGTTTTCTTATTTGCCCAAGCTTTGCGCCTTTTTATTAAATTCAAATTTCACATCGGTTAGTTTTTCCGATACAACCCATAGTTTTTTGGC
>CAZZVG010000907.1:0-3573 GCA_964657295.1 Iningainema sp.
TTTGTTTAAGTATTTTCAGCTATGGAGTTTATGCCAGCTATTATGGATTGCTGTTATTTCAGCAAGGTGCTTTCAATTTTGTGATCGGTTTATTCTTTTTGGGTTGTATTGGAATACCTAGTATTTACTGGGTAATATCAACAATGTACAGATATTTTGCTGCTGTACCTTCTTACATTAACCAAAGAAAAATCCGAGTCGTTAACCCACATTTAATACACGAAGAGGGGCTATATTCTGAGACAGAGAAATGGCTATGTACAGCAGTTAAAGAGTTATCTAAAGCTGAAGGTTTACCCAGAACTCCTGTAGTAGGAATTGAATTGTGTGATGACAATCCTAATGCTTATGCGGTGGGTGCAACTCGTTCTTATGCAATGGTTGTTGCCACGACTGGCTTAATCAGGCAATTAAATCAACGACAAGTTGCTGCTGTAATGGCACACGAATTAGGGCATATTGCGAACTTGGATACAATGGCAAAAACCTTGCTTTCATCTGCTTTAGATGGTGTGATGTTGATACTTTTTAAGCCAATGCTGCTGATTGTGTGGTATTTTGGAAGGTTTGTGGCTTTATTAATGTTAGCTGCAGGTTTAATATATGGTCTTTTAGGCAATTGGCAACACGCTACAGTTTTTTTTGTGGGTGTGCTGGTTTGGATTATTTTAATGATGTTGCCGACGATCACAAAATTTCTCGTCACATTGTTAACTTTCTGGCATAGTCGCTGGCGAGAATATCATGCTGATGCGGTTGCTGCAAGATTAACGAGTGTTGATGATATGGTATCAGCCTTGGCGATGCTTGATCGCTTACCTTTTCTACCACCCAAAGCAAATAAAGAACAAATGGCTACTTTATGGATTCGGGTTACAATGAAAGAAGATACAGGAACTTTTCACTGGTTAAAACATACACATCCACCAATCCATAAAAGAATTGAAGCTTTGAGACGTGGAGTCTACCTCAGATAATATCGTGTTTGGTTAAGAGTTAATGGTTAATAGTTGATTGCAATTAACCATCAACCATTAACGAACAACGTCTCAAGTATCGCTAAGTGGAAAATGCATCTTCCATGTCCATGTCATAGTAAATCAGTTGCCAAAGGAGGACAGTTAATGCAGACTATACACAGCTACCAGATGAAGCTGATTGGTGAAGTATTGCATGTTGGGTTTAATCGTAATGTTCCCGCACAGGGCGATCGCATCGTGAAAGATGCTCTATACGTATTAAACCAAATGATTGATTCGGGTGAAATTACTGGAGGAGGACGTATTCTAATTGATGGGCCTCAATCTATTCCCGTTGCTTACGTCCTTTCTCACAGATTAGTACATCTCTATGAAGTCGTCGCCGTTCTCGATCCCAAACTAGGCAATAAAATTAGTACCCCAGATGGTGCTATCAGACACAAAACTTATATAGTCACTTCCGCACATGGTTCCGCAAAATATCAAGTCGGAGATTTGATTCCAACAGAAGACAAGCAACCAGAGCGATCGCAGATTAAAGTCGTGTTGTGCGGTCCCCCACAATCAGGAAAATCCTGTTTGCGAGATGGTTTGAAAAGAGCAATTTTAGGCAAATTAGGCGCACCTTACCCCTATGTTATCACAGCTTGCCCTGATGGCGAAGGGTCTTGGCATCAAGAAGCTTGTGAAAAGAATCCGTCAGTAGCTCAACACTACAAGTATAACAATAAAGCAGATGTTACCCGAGAGTATGCAGAAGAAGCGGCTAAATGGGTTAAGAGTGCAAACCAGTTGATAAATATCATTGATGTTGGCGGCAAAACTTCACCAGAAAATGAGATTATTATGCAGCCAGCAACCCACGCAATTATTTTGTCAGGAGATGTAAATAAGTTGACCGAGTGGGAAGTTTTTTGCCAATCCCTGGAACTAAAAATCATTGCCAAAATTCATAGTCAGTTAGATGCTGTGGAAGATAAAGTTTTGTTAACTGATGGTTGGCAACAGAAAACAAGCGAATTACTAGAAACCACTCCGTTGCTCACAGGTAGCGTGCATCGTTTGGAGCGGGGAGAGAATTTATCCACTCGTCCGATGGTGCAAGCATTAGCTGAGGTTTTGATTCATTTGACGAAGTGTTAAGGAAATCTTAAGGAAATCTGAAATCTTAAATTAATCCTAAGCAAAGGTTTTTATGTTAAAAAAAGGATTACTTTAGGATGTAATATTTCAAACCTTTTAGTAAAAACTTTCCTAGTTTTCTCGGGTACGAATTTGACGGAGAAATGGGAGCATCAACCATTTTTGCAAGAATGATAGCTTTACAGAGACTACAAACCTACATTCCACATGTCAAAATGTAGCATGTAAAGTAGTACGTCAATCGCGGGTAGGCTAGTGTTCACTTTAAATATCAGTACGCTCTTCGCGTTAGCATCTCCCCTTCGGAGAAACGCAGATCGCTAAACTACCCCAAATCTGTAATCATATTCAACTACACTCTAAACTACATTTTGTATGTACAAAGATTCACGAAGTTGAGTAGAAATTCAGCATGGCAAGAAAGTAATTTTTGAATACCTATGATGAACACAATTTACACTGTGATAACTTTTGCACCCGTGCAAGGGTTTATAGAGAAATCGCGGAAGTTACGAGATTTATATGGAAGTTCTTATTTACTTTCTTATTTATCTTGGGTGATTTGTAACGCTGCTGAAAGTAAAGATTATAAAGTTATTTCTCCAGCTTCACCAAATATCACTCAAGGAATGCCCAACCAGATTATTATCTTGGGTGCTTTTCCAGAAGAAAATGCGAATATAGCATTCTTAACAGCTTGGAAATGCGTCACAGAAACTTGTCGTGAGTGGATTGAGGATAATGTTAAAGGTGAATGGGAATATACATCCTGGAAAAGGAGTTGGGATCTGTGGACAAAATATGCATGGGAATTTTTCTGGGTTCAAGGGAAAATAAATGAGAACATAAGTGACGTTAGAGAAAAGCTGAATGAGAAAAAACGGTCGCGTGATTGGACTGGAATAAACTGGCAAGGTGAGAGTTCTACCCTTTCTGGTGCAGATGCGATCGCCTATCCGAAACTCGGTCAAATTGCTGACCCTCGCAAGTACAATTATCAGCAAGAAAAGAAAGATATCACAGCTTTCTACGAAGCACTCAGTGAGAAACTAGGGGAATCATTTATCCAGTCAGTTAGGTTGAAAGTCCTTGAGCAGGAAATGAGCAAACGGAGCCTAGAGTATGGGAAATCCTTTATCGATCCAGAAGAAGAATTGAGCGTTCCAGAGTTAATCAAGCGATTGATTACACATAAAGCAATTACTGATAAATTAATTGAACGACTCAGACAAGTTTTTAGAAATAATGGGGTACTTCTTAGACGTCTTATCATACAAATAGATCAGTTATCAGACGACCTAAATCCTACTACGTTTACTGACTTAAGCAGACTTAATGGGAATAAGCACACTGATGAACAAACACGACAAGAAAAATTTTGGACTGGTTGGTTTCAAGGAGATGGTGATAAAGCCGGTGACTACCTCAAAAGTTTTGCACATAAACCAGA
>CAZZVG010000908.1:0-3571 GCA_964657295.1 Iningainema sp.
AGAGGGCTCTGGCATGGCAACAGCCTCCTGCCTTACTTTATTATCAGGGGTGGTCTGCTAACGCACATTGAGAGGTAATCGAGATAAAATCTGATTAACGACAGTTAATCGAGATGAATAGCTTCAAGTTATCTAAATTAAGTTTGTAAAAATCAACCCAAATTTTTCTCACCGTCCACTTTCAAATAGAAATCTATCACGTTGATGTCCGATATGATTTTAACCTGGTTCGGACCACGCTTTTGGCGATATTCTTGCTTTAGCTCATAGGTATTGCCTTTTTGTTCTCTACTCTTTTTTTGGTATGATATTGTTTGTTATTTAAATAGGAGAAAAGTATCATGAATCCACTTATTGCTTCTGCATCTGTAATCGCTGCTGGATTAGCTGTCGGACTTGCCGCAATTGGACCTGGAATGGGACAAGGCACAGCGGCAGGGTATGCTGTTGAAGGTATTGCTAGACAACCTGAAGCCGAAGGTAAAATTCGAGGCGCATTATTATTAAGTTTTGCTTTTATGGAATCTTTAACTATCTACGGTCTAGTTGTAGCGCTAGCTCTACTTTTTGCTAACCCCTTTGCTTCTTAACTCTTTATATAGCATTGCCAAGATACCTCTTTTTTAGGCGTGTTTAATGTTCTTCTATCGGGAAGAATGGTAATAAAAATAAGGTTAACCTTAACAATTTTTATATGGACTTTATGGGAAGTAGGTGGCCTGGACTCAGTTTGATACGGTTTATCGCCTTTTTTATCTCCCCCTTCTATGAAAGTGGTTTGGGGGATGTTCATATTCTACGAATTGCCCCACGGAGCTAAATAGTGCTAACCAAAGATATGCCGCATCCCTGCTTCTTTATCTAACCGGATTGAGTTAGTTAATACAGCCCTTTACAGGACAGCTTTGCTTACTCTATAAGGCGTTATCTCTTCCTACCACGAAATATTCGCTTCGAAGAAAAGGAGGAGCGTGCGTGCTACAGGGGTTATTTTATGGAAATGTAAAGTGAGTAAAAATGTGGTAGGCGAATTAAGAGGATACAAGAAACTGGCTTTGTATCTTTAAATTGATACATCGTTATGTTTTTTTAATACAAAAATTAGAAAGCTAGAAAAAAAACGGAGGTTTTTTATGGAATATTTGATCCTCTGGAAGAATATACCCTTTGGAGAGGGCTTTGGCTTTAATGGCAACATTTTAGAAACAAACATTTTAAATCTTGGCGTTGTTCTAGGAATTGTTGTGTCTTTAGGAGGAGACAGTTTACGCTCGTTGTTAGAAAACCGAAAGCAAACCATTTCGAATAATCTTCAACAGGCTGAGAAAAGAGCTCAAGAAGCTAAAGAGAGACTAGCTCAAGCTAAATTTCAATTAGAGACAGCTCAAAAGAAAGCGATGGAGATTCGTCAGCAAGGAGATTTGACTGCTGAAAAAGAAAAAAAAGATTCTGCAAACAGAAAAAAAGAGGAGATTGCTCGTTTAACAGAAAAAAAAGAAGAAACACTTCGCGTAGAAGAACAAAAAGCTGTTTCTCAAGTGTATCAACAACTTGTTAAGCGTGTTATTGATGAAGCTAAAAATAGATTAGCTACTCGCTTAGATTCAACATCTCATGCTTCTGTGATCAATTTTCAAATCGTATTACTTGCTAAGTATAAATCAAAATAGTTAGTATGTGCCATCGTCTCTCCCGCCTGCCGAATGAACTTTGGTAATTTTTCAGGAGTTGCACCTACCGCAATCCCTACTCTAAACAGTTGACCAGAATGAAAGTGATTCAACCTGCTTTCATTCTTTGGAAGAAGTACGTGGATACGTAAAAGATGTGTACTTTTGATTCGCTTATCAACAGACATATAAGAACATACAGTAAGAAGTCAACATAAAAAAATGGCAAAAATAAGACCAGACGAGATAAGTAGTATTATTAGACAACAGATTGAGCAATACACAAAAGAAGTTAAAGTCGTTAACGTTGGAACGGTCTTCCAAGTAGGAGACGGTATTGCGCGCATTTATGGCCTTGATAAGGTAATGTCTGGTGAGCTTTTAGACTTTGAAGACGGTACTGTAGGTATCGCCCTAAATTTAGAAACAAAAAATGTAGGTGCGGTGTTAATGGGTGAGGGACTTGCTGTTCAAGAAGGCTCCTCAGTTCGTGCCACTGGGAAAATTGCTCAGATTGGGGTGGGTGATGCTTATTTAGGACGAGTAGTAAATCCATTAGCCCATCCTATTGATGGGAAAGGCAAGATTGAACAGTCTGAGACTCGACTGATTGAATCTGGTGCTCCTGGTATCATTTCACGTCGTTCAGTTCATGAACCCTTACAAACTGGATTAGTAGCGATTGACTCGATGATTCCAATTGGTCGAGGACAACGAGAACTTATCATTGGCGACCGACAAACTGGTAAAACTGCTGTTGCTATTGATACTATTTTGAACCAAAAAGGTAAAGATGTTATTTGTGTGTATGTTGCTATTGGTCAAAAAGCATCATCGATAGCTCAAATTGTTAATAACCTGCAAGAACGAGGTGCTTTAGATTATACTATAATTGTTGCTGCCCCAGCTGATTCACCAGCAAGTTTACAATATCTGGCTCCTTATACAGGTGCCGCTCTTGCCGAGTACTTTATGTATAAAGGTAAACACACTTTGGTGATTTATGATGATTTATCAAAACAAGCGCAGGCCTATCGTGAAATGTCATTACTACTAAGACGACCCCCAGGACGTGAAGCATATCCCGGAGATGTTTTTTACTTACACTCTCGACTCCTAGAACGAGCAGCCAAATTAAGCGACTCGCTTGGTGGAGGAAGTATGACGGCGCTGCCGATTGTTGAAACTCAAGAAGGAGACGTGTCTGCCTATATTCCAACTAATGTCATTTCCATTACTGATGGTCAAATCTTTCTTTCTGGTGATATTTTTAACGCTGGAATTCGTCCAGCTATTAATGTAGGAATCTCAGTTTCACGGGTAGGCTCCGCAGCTCAACCCAAAGCAATGAAACAAGTTGCAGGTAAATTGAAGTTAGAATTAGCGCAATTTGCTGAGCTGGAAGCTTTTTCGCAGTTCGCATCTGATCTAGATCAAGCTACGCAAAACCAATTAGCAAGAGGTCAACGTTTACGTGAACTTCTTAAACAACCTCAAGCTTCACCTCTTTCCGTTGAGGACCAAGTGGCAACTATTTATGCTGGTACTAATGGCTACTTAGACAAGATTAAAGTAGAAAGCGTTCGATCATTCTTAGTAGGATTACGTGAATTCTTGGCTAATAGAAAAGCAAAATTTGGTGAGATTCTAAGATCAACTAACACTTTTACTGAAGAAGCAGAAAACTTGTTAAAAGAGTCACTTAAAGAATTCTCAGAAGAATTTTCTGGTTAAAGAACATCACAAAGTACAAATCCTTCTGTTTACACGCAACCTTATTCGGGTCGACCCCGAACCAATCCCGTAGGAATTGGTCAGGGGCCAACGAAACCAATTCCAAAGCAATCCCAAAGCAATCCTTACAGGATTGGTCAGGGATTGGTCAGGAATTGATCAGGGAT
>CAZZVG010000909.1:0-3570 GCA_964657295.1 Iningainema sp.
CCAAATACATATGAACGTCTGGACGTTTTAATTGCTGAATTAAATAATTGCTGATGACAGTTGTGGGTTAAATGGTTTTGGGTGTCGTCAACCTCGCGAACGGTCGATTGCCGACACCGTCTGATTACCCACCCCCAATCTAGATAGATATATAGACACTTATCTAGACACAAACCAAGGACGGTAGTGTTGTAGATGTACGGAAAAAGGCACAGAGATGCTCCCGTGGAATGAATCTGTACAAATTGGCGGCAACATTTTTCGGGGGAAGTTTTGAACGTAAAATGCCTTGACAAACCGGCATTGCTTAGCCGTTTAAGCCTAACTACTTCTAGTAGGTGTGATGTCGGTTTTTCCAAAATGTATGCGATAAGTGCGTCCCGATTCAACTCCTGTGTCATTTAAAGATTTAAAATAGATATTTATCTATTAAAAAAATAATTAATGACTATGAAACTGAAACCTCGAATTACAATAGCTGAACATTTTAGCAATATTAATGATCCAAGAATAGAGCGCAGAAAACTACATAAATTAATTGATATAATCACAATCTCTATCTGTGCTGTCATTTGTGGAGCAGATACGTGGGAAGATATTGAGTTGTTTGGAGAGTCAAAACATGAATGGTTTAAAAAATTTTTAGAACTACCGAATGGGATTCCATCTCATGATACTTTCGCACTCCTCCTTTGCCCGGATTAATCCAGAACAATTTCAAAAAAGTTTTATTACTTGGATTCAATCTATTAGTAAGTTAACAAATCAAGAAATAGTTGCAATTGATGGAAAAACACTCCGTGGTTCTTATGATACGTCAGATGATAAAGCTGCTATACATATGGTGAGTGCTTGGGCATCAGCTAATTGTCTAGTTTTAGGGCAGGTAAAGGTTGATGAAAAGTCAAATGAAATCACTGCAATTCCTAAATTATTAAAAGTTTTAGGCCCTCAAGGCTGTATTGTTACTATTGATGCCATGGGATGTCAAAAAGAAATTGTTAAACAGATTGTTGAACAGGGTGGAGATTACGTTATTTCTTTAAAAAAGAATCAAAATTCCTTATATGAAAGAGTTGAAAATCTATTTAAATCAGCGATTGAGAATCGGTTTCAAGGGTTTGATTATAGCGAGTTCCGGAAAGATGAATCAGGACATGGTCGTCAGTAAATTCGACAGTGTGTGATGTTAAGTAATATTCAATATCTGATAGATACAGAAGATAAATGGTCAAATCTTCTGAGTGTTGGGATGATAAATTCATGGCGCACAGAAAATGAAAAAACCACGTTAGAAACTCGTTATTTTATTAGTAGTCTACCTAATAATGCCGAACTGTTAGCCCAATCGGTACGAACACATTGGAACATAGAAAACAAGTTACATTGGATTCTTGATGTGCAATTTAATGAAGATAGTTCTCGAATTAGGAAAGATAATGCTCCTCAAAATTTGGCAATTATTAGACACATTGCTCTCAATCTTTTAAATCAAGATAACACAGTAAAAGCTGGAGTGAAACGTAAACGCTTGGGAAGCCGGATGGGATAACGAATACTTAGAAAAAATTTTAGCAGGAATATTTATATCCTAAAAATACGGCTCCATTCATCATGGTTTGAAAATCTAGTTGACTACAAATAGTGTCAACTCTGTTGACCATGCTAATGAATTTGCTTTTTGAGCAATTGAGATTAACTTTTATGATTAATATCCTCGTTCAATCAAGTTTTATTAGTTGCATGCAGAATCATTTTACCGCTTTATTGCCTCAAATAACTTCTCAGGGTCATATACATGTATTCTTTTTTGCGTCAATACATCTTAACAAAATTTAAATGCGTTTGCCCTACCCCAATGGTCAGGTTTGTGAAAGGGTTTTTGATCTGGGTGATACCATTGTTGTAAGTACTTCTCAATTGTGCGCTTGTCCTGTTCATCCATGTCTTGCTGTTGAGTCCATGCTAGTAATTCTTGTTGGGTAGCATTGCGTAGCCAGCCCTGCGCTTTGTTCAAAGCTTTGGCAGGAGGTAGAGATAGCAGATTTTGGTAAAATTGAATCATCAGCAAGGTGGTAGAAAAGTCATTCACCGACCACAGACTGCTCACGATACTAGCACTGCCTGCAATGATAAAGCCACTGGGTAAGCCGATGTACTCGTCACTGGTGCTGGTGGGGTCGGTGAGTCCAGTTTCGCAAGCGGAAAGGGTGACGAGGCGACATTCTGGTAATCTCAGTTTAAAGATGTCGGCAAGGGTGAGGCATTTTTCTAGGTCAAGGATATCCCCACTTCGCAAGAGTTGATAGGATCTTTTGGAGTCTGCATCGGCGCTGAGGTAGAAGTATAACACTCGGCAAGACCTAGGGCAGACTTTAGCGGCGAATTAAAGTCGAAGTAACCGTGGCAAGAAAAGTGAACCCACTCGGCAGATGGCAAAGTCTTGGCAGCTAGTATAGCCTGTTTTGTGGCTTCACTTTTTTTCGACACTGTCGCTGGTTGGAAGTGACGGGCAATGGTTGACACTTCTATATTGGTATAGGTGAGGTTTTCGTTGGGGTCACTGATGGCAAATAAGCCCCCCAAGGAATGATTATCCTGTTTTTTGGTAAATTTTAACAGTTGGCAACTGGGGGCATACTTTACACCATCAGGATATTTGTCGAGGAGATAACTTTCCCCATTTCCTGAAAGGGGTAAGGCATGAAGCGGTAATAAATGTAGGTAGCGATGAGGTATAAGAATTAAGGCTTGGCAGGTGGCTGGTACAAGGTCAAGAATATCTTTGATGTGTAAAATATCTGCTAATCTAGTCAGTTGAAAGGTTAGCTGATGTCGCCACTTATCTTTATCGGTGTCGTACAGATACTCAATTGACCACTCCTCTAAATCTTGTAAATCTTGGGGTGAAGATTTCCAAATCGGCAGTTCTTGCGAATTGCGGGTGATAATAAAAGCTCGAAAGCAATCATTAAAGATGTACCATTGCACAATCGCGGTATGGTCATCCACAAGCCCTTGAATTTCGGCAAACTGAATCGGTGGCAAGGGAATAATTTCTCTTATGATTTGTTCCCTTTGTTGACGCAGTTGGTTAAGGTCTGTCAGATCTAGATTTTTTGTCGCTTCTAGACGACGCTTTTCTTCTTCAATTTTTTGTCCTAGTTCTTGCAGTTCCTGCGATCGCCCAACATTAGCCAGCAGTTCCACCAAGTTACGAGTCTTGCTGCGCTCAATGTATTCCATTGCTTGGTCGTAGTATTCTAATTCCAGACACACTTCCACCGTGCGCAGATAAAGCTGATTCCATTCTTCAGCGAGTTTTTGTTTGACTTCTTCTCCAGAAAAAATTTCACCCCGCAGGAATTCTACAGTATCGATGGCAGATTTAAAGATGTTGTAAGCATCCTCCCAGCGTCTCGCGTCTGTGTAAACCAAACCCAAGTAAAAGGCAGCTACAGCATGGTTTTGGGGAAAGCGCTGTTGGGTGTATTCTGTTAACGCAGCTTGGTAACATTGAATGGCTTGTTCTAAATTCTCTGCCTTCTCCCCCCGGATGCGGTTGCTGTA
>CAZZVG010000910.1:0-3569 GCA_964657295.1 Iningainema sp.
TGCTTGTTACAAGGGATATCTGAATACTTACAAAAAGCTGCCTTTGTCTGCGGAAGAGGAATTCCGTAGAGGCGCTGTACTAGCCTAGAATAGAAATGATTCGATCTTGAACATAGGAATTTTTTGTCTTTGCGACCTTTAAAAGTTATTGTGGTTGGAGGTGGGGCAGCAGGTTTTTTTAGTGCAATCACAGCGGCTATTGCCAATCGCCACGCTCAAGTCACTATCATCGAAGCCAGTCGCCAACCACTGGCTAAAGTCCGCATTTCTGGAGGTGGACGCTGCAACGTCACTCACGCTTGTTTTGATTCGTCTATACTGGTGCAAAATTATCCTCGAGGCGGTAAAGCCTTGCTAGGTGCTTTCACTCGCTTTCAACCCAAGGATACAGTCGCTTGGTTCGCTAATCGGGGAGTAGAGTTAAAAACTGAAGCTGATGGACGGATGTTTCCAATTACAGACAGTTCGGAAACTATTGTCAGTTGTTTGATGAATGCAGTCAAAGCATACAACATCGAACTGCATACTGGAGTCCCTGTTGTTTCGGCACGATCGCTTCCATCCTCCGAAGAGAAGTTTGCGGTGGTTTTGAAGTCAGGGGAGACATTGGATTGCGATCGCCTGCTCCTCGCCACAGGCAGCAATCCTGTAGGTTATAAAATAGCCCAAGATTTGGGACATAAAATTGAACCACCAGTCCCCTCATTATTTACCTTTAACATTCCCGAACCCAATCTGTTAGAGTTGGCAGGTGTGAGCGTTGAGTCCGTGCGCTTGCGTTTAAGCGTCCCAGGAAAACCCCCCCTAGAACAAATTGGACCATTGCTGATTACGCATTGGGGTCTAAGTGGTCCTGCAGTATTAAAACTTTCTGCGTGGGGTGCTAGAGTATTGCGCTCAAGCAACTATCAAGCTACTTTAACAATTGATTGGCTACCCCAACACCAGCATGAAGAAGTCCGAAGGAATTTGTTAGCAGTTAAGAATGAATGGGGAAGGAAACCAATAGGATTACATCGCGGTGTGAATTTACCTCACCGTCTCTGGCAATACATTATTTCCCGTGTAGGCATCGCCAAAGAAGAACGTTGGGCAGAATTATCCAGTAAGACACTAAATGAGTTGGTGCAAGAACTTTCTCAAGGACAATACTTTGTCAAAGGCAAAGGAGCCTTTAAAGAAGAATTTGTCACTTGTGGAGGTGTCAATTTGAAAGAAGTCAACTTTAAGACCATGGAAAGTAAATTAGTTCCAGGGCTTTACTTTGCTGGAGAAATCTTGGATATAGATGGTGTCACAGGTGGCTTTAACTTCCAAAGTGCTTGGACAACTGGAGATTTAGCCGGCTTGGGAGCCGTCAGCTAATAACGATCAGATCCCCGACTTCTTAAAGAAGTCGGGGATCTTGTTTTTGACTTCTAAGAGTGAATCACAGTGTTAACTAAAACTCCAGGTTCTCGCTGCATGGGCAATACATCTAAAATATCAGTTTGGGAGCAATATTTGAGATCTTCAAGACAATCTAGTCTTAATAAACGTTTGCCGTGACTGGCTAGGTAGAAAAGTTCCAACAAGTTGTCTTGCCACTGTTCGTAAAGTGCGATCGCACTAATAACTTCATCATTACCCGCTAATTCGTCTTGTGACAAGTTGGTTTTCTGCATGATACTGTAGGCGATCGCGCCTGCACAAACTGTGTCTTCTAGGGAAAAACTACCTTCCCAACCCGAACCGACAATCCACACTGTTTCCGGTTGCTGTTGCCAGAGATACTCCACCACTGCAGCACGGTTGATTAAGGCAGCAGCTATCACGACTTTGGCATTTTGCACTCGTTGTAAGGCGCGAGTGCCATTGGTAGTACTGATAAACAAACGCTTTCCCTGCACGCGTTCTGGAGTGCAATCTAAGGGAGAGTTCCCCATATCAAAGCCAGGAACTTTCGCACCACCTCGTTCTCCAGCTCTTAACCGCTTGTCAGCAGGCCAAGATTCACTCTTCTGCATAAGTTGGTCTAAATCGCTGAAGACTTCAACTGCTTCACCGCCAACCGCCAAAACTGTCGCCATTGTAGTAGTAGCTCGCAGCACATCGACTGCGATCGCGCATTCTGGAACTTCATCTGTTGGGGTCAACTCTGGAGTATGGTAAACGAATAGCTTCATGTTCTGAGGAGACCTGATTTAATACGGACGACAAGATAACATTCATTTTAACCAGTGGATGTCACTGAAGAAAACGTGAAGACAAGAGAGATTTTTTTGTTTTTTCCTTGTCTCCTCTTATCCTCCCGTCCTGAAGACAAACTCTATCTATAATAGCTATGGCACCTCTACCTGACTATCGTCCTAAACAATTATCTGTAGGTCCTTTGGAAGCAGAGATTCTGAATATTGTTTGGCAACTTGGCTCCGCGACAGTGAAAGATATACATGATCGTATTCTCGCTGACCCCAACCGAGAATTAGCTTATACTTCTGTAACGACAGTCCTGCGTCGCTTAACGGAAAAAGGTTGGCTTGCCTGCGACAAAAAAGGGCGAGCATTCTATTGGCGACCAATGTTAACAAAGCAGCAGGCGGATGTGATCAAAGCACACGAACAGTTACAGCGATTTTTAGCAATTGGCAACCCCGATGTGATTGCGGCTTTTGCGGATAGTCTTGATGAAGCAGCAAGTGAGCAAATACAAGCGATCGCCAAACGCATTCAAGCTGCACGGCTTTCAAGGGAGGCAGAATAATGCATTTAATTATGATTTTGGCTACTTTAGCCGTTGCCTATTGGACAAGATACAGATGGACTGAATTCCCAGCTTCTTGGAGTGTGCGGTGGCGACAAGCTCTATTTTTGTTTCTCTTTCCTCCCTTGCTTATTTTCATGACTGTCGTATCCCTTTTATGCATGGGATCTCAAGGTAAAATGGGCGGGTTACAAACAGGCTGGTTAGGCTACGTGCTGGCCTCTGGATGTCTTGCTTATTTTCACATTCTGGTTGTTAAACACGCATGGCAGGGATGGTTGTCTGTGCAATCTGCCCGCAACTGTCCTGTTGTTAATTGTGCAGGTAGACAAGTTCGGTTACTAAACACAGGCGCACTGTTTGCCGGTCAAATTGGTTTTTGGCAACCTGAACTTGTCCTCAGCCAAGGATTGCTACAAACTCTCTCACCAGCTCATTTAGAAACTGTTTTAGCACATGAGCAGGGGCATTATCATTATCGGGATACGTTCTGGTTTTTCTGGTTGGGTTGGGTCCGTTCCTGCACAGCTTGGTTGCCCAATACAGACGCTTTGTGGCAAGAACTATTAGTCCTGCGCGAATTACGTGCCGACGCACACGCAGCAGCACAGGTAGACCCCCTACTGCTCGCAGAATCTCTTCTTTACGTCGTCAGCAATCAGCCTGTGTCCTCAGAAATTTGCTGTGCGGCATTAGGCTCTTCTAGCGCAGATCGCTTAGAACAGAGAATAGATGCTTTATTAGCACAACCAGAACCAATCCCAGAAACTCAAACTCAGTATTGGAATAGCTTCCTGTTAGCTTTATTACCATTAATAACAGTAAT
>CAZZVG010000911.1:0-3567 GCA_964657295.1 Iningainema sp.
AAGCCCCCTTTTTAAGGGGGTTGGGGGATCTCTTCTGCGTAAGTCCTATAGATAATAAAGTAAGTGTCAACCATTAGACAAAGCCGCCTAACCCTGATGATGGTTAAAAGCTAGTGACTGATCGCTGATAGCTGAGAAAATAAGTGCCTGAAAATACAGCTATTTTATGGGAATAATGTAACTATAAATATATGGTTGTGCTTTCTCATTCAATTTGACCGATATCCAGTTGATCTCTATAGACACAACAAAAACTTGCTTTTACTTATCCTAACGGAAGAAAATTATTTGCTCTGTTGTTTTGCAACTATTCATCCTTATTTGGCATCAATTCCACCATTTTTTTACTTTAATTAAAAATTTGCTTTAGCAAAATATCTCTTATGCAAGTTAAGCTAACGAATCGACAACAGCATATACTCTGGGCAACAGTACGTCATTATATTGCCACAGCAGAGCCGGTTGGGTCCAAAGCTTTGGTAGATGAGTACAAACTGGGTGTAAGCTCAGCGACAATTCGCAATATTATGGGCGTGTTGGAAAAAGCCGGGTTACTTTACCAACCCCACACATCTGCTGGGCGCATACCTTCCGACTCTGGCTATCGTATTTATGTGGATAACTTAATGACGCCATCTGAAACTTTAGCACGAGAAGTTGAGGGGACTCTACAAAAGCATCTCAAGTGGGAAGATTGGAGTTTGGAAGCTTTGCTACAGGGAGCCGCACAAATTTTGGCAACCTTGAGTGGGTGTATTAGCTTGATTACCATGCCACAAACAAGTATAGCCGTCTTGCGGCATTTGCAATTGGTGCAAATTGAAACGGGACGAGTCATGCTGATTGTGGTGACTGATGCTTATGAAACACACTCAGCAATGATGGATTTGCCCAGAGCAGACGAAGAAACACCACTCGATGTAGAGGTGATTGATCGCGAGTTGCAGATTGTGTCTAACTTTTTAAATAGCCACTTGCGGGGGCAAAGTTTGGTGAAATTAAATGCTCTCGACTGGAGTCAATTAGATCGGGAGTTCCAATACTACGGAGAATATCTGAAAAAATCGCTTGTGGAACTCTCTCGTCGCACTCATACACCATATGCCACACAAATTATGGTTCGCGGTGTTGCCGAGTTTCTGCGTCAGCCGGAATTTTCTCAACTACAGCAAGTGCAAACAATCATCCAGCTCCTAGAGGAGGAACAAGAGGATTTGTGGCGATTAATATTTGAGGAGCCAGATGTAGATGAAGTAGGCAAGCGGCGCGTCAGTGTACGTATCGGCGCAGAAAATCCTCTAGAGCCGATACGTACTTGTTCGTTGATTTCTTCCATCTATCACCGAGGTTCATTACCGATCGGTAGTGTTGGAGTGTTGGGACCAACACGGCTAAACTATGAAAGTGCGATTTCCGTTGTCGCTGCTGCTGCTGATTACCTTTCGGAATCTTTAAGTTATTTTAACAGCTGAGTTGTTGATAAGGTAGGTAATAAGCGATCGCGTAGGCTACAATTTCTTGGCTCAGGAGCGGTTCAATAAATTATATCATGTCCGTGGAATTACTCATACGGAAAAGAACCCCACCCCCAACCCCTCCCCGCTTGCGGTGAGTCCAGCGCTGCAGGAGGGTTTCCCTCCGTAGGCGACTGGCGTTAGCGCAGCGTTAGCGACGAAGGAGCGTCACCCGAAGAGGGAAGGGAGACAAAGCACAGCTTTGGCGGGGAGGGGTTCTTCCGAAATTAAGGTTAATTTACCGGATATGATATTACAGTAATTTTCAGGTAAATAGATCACGTCTTTTTTGTCTCACGCATAGACGCGGAGCGGCTTCCCGCAGGGTAGGCGAGCCAGCACGCATGAGGCGTTTTCCCACGCCCAGGTGACTGGCGTCGCAAAGGCGCTAAGAGTACATTTATTCATTCTGAATCCTTGACAAATATAGGGAATTATGGTAAGTAAAATTATCTTCGGAGCGCTGTGGTTGGGATTTGTGACTTATGCCTTTCTCTTGGCTCCTCCGAATCAACCGGATACATTTGAGTTAATTAAGAATCTTTCTACTGGTCAATGGCAGAGTATTAACCCGCTAGTAGTAGCGCTATTCAACCTTATGGGTGTTTGGCCGATCATTTACAGTTGCTTGGCTTTTGTTGATGGCAGGGGACAAAAAATACCAGCTTGGCCTTTTGTGACAGCTTCATTCGCTGTCGGAGCATTTGCTTTGCTACCTTACTTAAGTTTAAGAGAATCAAATCCACAATTCTCAGGTAAAAAGAATTTATTTCTATCGCTTTTAGATTCTCGTCTCACTGGTGTTGTGCTGACTATAGGCACAGTTATGATCGTTGCCTATGGTTGGGGTGGAGATTGGGGAAATTTTGTGCAACAGTGGCAGACGGATCGGTTTATTCATGTGATGAGTTTAGATTTCTGTCTGCTTTCTTTATTGTTTCCTGCGCTATTGAGGGATGATCTGGAGCGTCGGAGAATGAAAAACTCTCGGTTATTCTGGTTGATTACGTTGATCCCCCTATTCGGTGCTGTTGTTTATTTGTGCGTGCGATCGCCTTTGGTAGAAGTGGAAGGATTGTTTTCCAACAGCAAGATGACTGATTAGGAGAGTCAGGGAGGCTAATTTTACAGATATGTTGCAAGTCAGCTTTTGAAAATTATGACCGGGAAAATTGTACTTTGGCTATTGTGGATTGGATTTATTACCTATATTTTATTATTTGCACCGCCACTGCATCTAGAAGAAACACTGGCACTATTGAGGAACATTTTTACTCTTCATTGGGGAGAGATAAATCCGATTATCCTATCCTTGTTCGGTCTTGTGGGCATCTGGCTACTCATATATAGTGGTATTTTATTTTTTGATGGCAGGATGCAATTGATTGCTTTTTGGCCCTTTGCATTGGCTTCAGTGGGGTTAGGGATACTTGGACTTTTGCCATACTTGGCTTTTCGTGAGCCGAACCAAAAATTTTCTGGACAAAAGGATACTTTTTTCAGGCTGTTAGATTCTCGCTTTTTTGGTGTTGCTCTCAGTTTTACGACAATTTGCTTGTTTGCCTACGCTCTTATCTTTGGTCATTGGCAAGATTTTGGGCAACAATTCCAAGGCGATGGCTTTATTCAAGGCATGAGTCTGGCTTTTTGGCTTTTTTACTTATTGTTCCCAACTGTCTTGGGAGATGATATGGCACGAAGGGGATTGAGTGATTCTAGAGTATTTTGGTCTGTATCACTTATCCCGCTTCTTGTTTCACTTGCTTATCTTTGCTTGCGTGTACCACTTTTGTGAAAATCCGAATCAAGTCTCAACAACACCTATCAACCGTTTTTCGTAAATCTCTGGCAACTGCCACCAAGCAGCATGAGGATGTTCGTGATGTTCTTCGTGGTACCCGAAATGATAGCAAGCAACAAATGACAACCAAATTGGCAGTGAGGTTGTTCGGGCGCGGGATGGTGTTGTGTAACCCCCGACTGGTTCCCGATGGGGCAGAAAAGTCCCAAAATAAAACAATTGTACTGAACTTAGTAGTGACGGTATGACAAA
>CAZZVG010000912.1:0-3564 GCA_964657295.1 Iningainema sp.
GATAAAATCACTTTTTGATAACTCCAAAGGTCAACTCAGAGCCGATCAATTCGTTCAAGCCCGAGTGATTTGGAATCAGCGATTAGGAGTAGCAATTCCAACGACAGCCGTGGCTCGTGTGGCTGGGGAGAATTTTGTCTACGTGACACAAATGAAACAAACACCCCAAGGAAAATCACAATTAGTAGCTCGACAAAAGCGTGTGAAGTTAGGTGACATTAAAGGTAATAATTATCAAGTACTAGAAGGATTACAGCCAGGAGAAAAAATCGTTGTTTCAGGACTGCTCAATCTCAGGGATGACGTTCCGATCATGCCTGAAATTCAGAAATAGCAATTAGCAATTCCTCATTCCCCATTCCCCATTCTTATGTTTGTTGACTTCTTCATTAAGCGACCTGTTTTTACCAGTGTCTGTGCGATTATTATTCTGCTGGTAGGGGCAATTAGCATTCCCACACTACCTACAGATCGGTATCCGGAAATTAGCCCAACAACAGTAAACGTGACTGCTAACTACGTTGGTGCTAGTGCAGAAGTCGTCGAAAACACTGTCACGAGTGTTTTAGAACGACAAATTAACGGGGTCGAAGGCATGAAGTACATGACTTCGAGCAGCAGTAACAATGGTACAAGTCTAATTACGGTGACATTTGACGCATCGCGGAACAAAGACATTGCCGCAGTTGATATCCAAAATCGCGTATCCGTCGCTCAACCGCAGTTACCAGACGTTGTACAAAAAACCGGAGTGACGATCAGCAAGCAGTCCAGCAATATCCTGTTAGCAATGGGGATATACAGCGATAAGCAGCAGTACGATAATACGTTCTTAAGCAACTACGTTGACCTATACATAGCAGATGCGCTGAAAAAACTTCCTGGTGTGAGTGATGCACAGATTTTTGGTGCCCGTCGCTATGCCATGCGTTTATGGCTCGATCCCACTCGTCTTGCCAGTCGCAACCTCACTGCTCAGGATGTGATCAATGCTGTTAGCGAACAAAACGTGCAAGTAGGTGCTGGGCAAATCGGTCAGGCACCGACACTACCCGATCAAATGTACCAGATCGACTTACAAGCTGTCAGCCGTCTCAAAGAACCCTCGGAATTTGCGGATATCATCATCAAAACGAATCCAGATGGCTCGTTAATCAAGATTAAAGATGTTGGTCGAGTGGAACTTGGAGCCGAAGATTACGGTTCGTTTCTGCGATTTAGGGGTCAAGATGGCGTAGGTATCGGCATATTTCCCACTCCTGGAAGTAATGCCTTAAACGTTGCCAATAAAGTGAAAGCGGAAATGATCCGACTCGCAAAAAGTTTTCCGCCAGGAATGCAATATCGAGTCGCATTTGATACAACAGATTTTATTCAAGCATCTCTTGTCGAAGTTATCAAGACCCTGCTGGAAGCAATCTTTCTTGTCGTCTTGGTGGTTTTCATCTTCTTGCAAGATTGGCGCACGACTTTGATTCCTGTCATTGTCATTCCTCTAGCATTGATCGGCACTTTTGCCTTGATTAAACTTTTTGGGTTTTCAATTAACACCCTGACCATGTTTGGTCTGACTTTAGCCACAGGCCTCGTGGTGGATGATGCCATCATCGTCGTCGAGAATATCGCTCGCTTGATTGAGGATGAAGGCATGTCTCCAAGTGAGGCTGCCTCGGAGTCAATGCGGGAACTTTCTGGGGCAGTGATCGCAATTTCACTGGTGTTGATGGCAGTGTTTGTCCCAGTGGCATTCTTTCCAGGATCTACAGGACAAATTTATCGACAATTTGCACTCACAATTGCCTTTAGTGTGGCAATTTCTACTTTTCTTGCCCTCACCCTGAGTCCATCTTTGGGAGCATTGCTACTGCGTCCGGGACAAAAACCAGGCGGTTTGTTGGGTTGGTTTTTCGATCACGTCAATGATGTCATTGAGTGGACACGTAAGACATTCGAGCAAAGTCTCAAGAGTTTGAATCGTTTCAGCGCGATCGTCGTGCTGTTATTTATCGTGTTTTTAGGGTTCACAGGCTGGCTTTACACCCGTGTCCCAACAGCATTTCTCCCTGATGAAGACCAAGGCTATTTCATTACCATCATCCAAGGGCCAGAGGGAGTTTCGCTTAACTATACCAGCAAAGTTGTCCGTGAGGTAGAAAACGAAATTCTCAAAATACCTGAAGTTGTCGGCACTTTTGCTTTAGGAGGCTTTGGTTTGGGTGGTGGCAACACTGCTAACAATGGGGCAATTTTTACCACACTCAAATCTTGGGACAAACGCCCCGAAGCAAGTCAGTCAGCACAGGCAATCATTGGCAAGTTAAGACAGACGTTTGGCGCAATTACAGAAGCGAGAATATTGCCAGTGAATCCGCCAGCAATTCAGGGTTTGGGTAATTTTAGTGGCTTCCAATTTGAGCTACAAGACAAAGGCGGCAATAGCGACTTAAATACTATGGTGCAAATCATGGGTCAGCTACTCCAACGTGGTAACCAAACACCAGGATTGCAAGCCGTGTTTAGCACTTATGCGGCAAGTACGCCTCAGCTTTTAATTGAAGTAGACCGCAACAAAGCCAAGGCGCTGCAAGTTTCTGTTAGCGATATCTTTAATACCCTACAAAGTTACTTGGGTTCACGATATATTAACGACTTTAATTTCCTCCGGCGAACTTACCGAGTGTATGTCCAAGCCGATGCTCAATTTCGTTCCAATCCACAGGACATCGGTAAATTGTATGTTCGCTCTGTCAACAATCAAATGATTTCCTTAAGCAATCTGGTGAAGGTGACTTCTACCACGGGAGCACAAACAATTAATCACTATAACTTGTTCCGTTCGATCGAAATTAATGGCTCAGCAGCTCCTGGAGCTAGTTCTGGACAGGCACTTCAAGCTATGGGGGGACTTGCACAAGAGGTCCTCCCAGCCAGTTTTGGCTATGAATGGTCAGGAGTTGCCGCAGAAGAACAAACGTCTGGTGGTCAAGCGCCTTTGATTTTTGGTTTGGGTCTTGTCTTTGTCTTCTTAGTGCTTGCTGCTCAGTATGAAAACTACATTGACCCAATCATTATTATGCTGGCAGTTCCTTTGGCAATCTTTGGGGCACTGGCAGCGCAATCACTCCGAGGTTTACCCAATGATATATTTTGTCAAGTTGGTCTGGTCATGCTGATTGGTTTAGCAAGTAAGAATGCAATTCTCATTGTGGAGTTTGCCAATCAACTTCAAGAAGAAGGTCTTTCGATTTCACAAGCAGCAATCCGAGCAGCACAAGAGCGCTTGCGACCAATTCTGATGACTTCCTTTGCCTTTATTTTAGGTATTTGGCCATTGGTAACTGCAGAAGGAGCAGGCGCACCAAGCAGACAATCTCTGGGGACAGCAGTTTTTGGGGGAATGATTGTCTCAACTCTCTTAAGTTTGTTTATCGTTCCCATTCTCTACATCGTGATTAATACAATTCGCCATCGCTACAAACCACGTCGTTCAACTTACCAGTTAGAGTCAATGGAAGATGGTAAAATTCCTTCGGAAACCCACCTTAAAAAGTAAAAAGTAAAAAG
>CAZZVG010000913.1:0-3560 GCA_964657295.1 Iningainema sp.
TTTAATTGTTAATTGCAATCAACCATCAACCACTAACAATTAACCACTCAGAGTTGCTACAATAGAAAACTAAAACAGTGCTTCAAGGAAACCTTTGAGTTCTTTCTTTTAGCTCCTGATTCCTGACTCCTGTGTTAACATAAAGTCTCGCAGTTGCTTGCCGATGACCTCAGGTGAGAAGTATTCCTCGACTCGACAACGAGCAAGCTTGCCTAACTGGATTCTCCAAGCGTCATTGTCCAAAACAAGACCCAGAGAAGACGCTAATGCGGTGGCATTTTCTCGTGGCACGACAAGTCCACCGGAAACCTCGCCTCCTTCCAGAATGTCTGGTATACCCGGAACATCCGTGGCGACGACAGGCAAACCGCAAGCCATTGCTTCCAAGGGTGCTATGGGAAAGCCTTCTTGGCGCGAAGAAAGAGTATAAACGTCAGCTGCTGACAGATAACGCTGAAGTAGAGTGTGATCATTCACAAATTCATCCCGCCACATAATACCTCGTAGCTGCATAGTTGCAATGCATTTATCGAGTTTGTCAGCATCGGGTCCCGTGCCTACAAGCAACAGCCGCAGATCTTGGTCGGGGCGCTCACAGCAGATTTGATCCCAAGCGGCTAGAAGAATGTCTAACCCCTTGCGATGAAAATCAATCCGCCCGTGACACACCACCACCCTAGCATCAAGAGGAATATCCAGCGCTAATCGTGCCTCACTGCGGTCTACAGCACACCATTTTACCGCATCCATGGGGTCGAAAATATGCGCGATCTTAGTAGATTCTATTTTGTATCGAGAACGAACTCGCTCAATCTCTGTTTTTGTCGAGATAATCACCCCCGTACATTCCTGAAACGCCAAATCTCGAACGGGGTATTCGAGCCAACTCTGTGTTCGATCAGCTCCTTGAAAAGTCGCAAACACTGGTATACCCATTCGTTGCCCTAAAAGGACACAAGTGTCAAAGCGGGCGTATTCATACTCTTGGCACAAAATAGCCTGACAACCTTCACGCCGAATTTCTTGAGCTAGTAACTCCACTGGCGTAGATAAGTAAGTTCCGATACTTTGAGCAACATTCTTAAATTTTGTCAGTAGGGAATAACGGTGAATATTTGGATCTTGGATGTCTTTAAATGTTTGACCTTTGCTGGCACCATAAATATTCAATGCCTTGTGTCGAATGGCACGGTAGATCAGATAACGTTTAGGAGCAGGTAACACACAAATTGTTGTTCCAGTGGGCGCGTGGGTGAAACGTCTCGGTTCGGTAAAACGGGCAGAGATGCAGAATAATACTGTCCTGACACCAACCTGTTGCAAAGCATTGATGTAACCAAACATCCAGCTGCCAATAAACTTACTACAGAAAGTTTCAAATGAAATATTTATGTGGTCTAAAAAATCATCAATTAAGTCTATACAGTGCAGTAGTGCAATCCCTGACTGTAGTTTTTGACTTTTTATTGCCAATTCGGTGCTTTTATATTCCAGCATTTTTGAAGTTTCCACAATTTCATCCACATGATTAACATAAAAATGGCTCCGTACATTGTTCCTAAATCGCTGCCAATGATCTATTTTGAGGTAAGTGTTTACACATAGTGTTTATCCTCAACGATTTTGGCATCCCGTTTCACGTTAGAAATGCGTCGTCGCAAAGCATAAGCTAACTTTAGCAGCCGGCTGTAACCATCCAATCCAAACAATTGCAGTGCGGCGATCGCCAAACTTAACCGAACAGACTCCCGTGAATAGCGCATTTGAGAGTTATGAGCGATCGCTCTTCTTTGATAGTCTATTGCGAGTTTGTAATTATGACTACTTTGCAAAGCTTTCCAAGCCAAACAAAGGTTTGCATAACTATAGCTGCGATTCTTCAAGTAGACACTTTCTGAGGGTGCCGATTGAAATGTTTTCTCTATAACTTGATGAAATGCTTCTTCCATCACTTGACAGTTTTTAGACATACTATTAGGAACTTGTCGATAGTATGCTAGAGGTTCATTAATCACTGCAAAAGGATACTCAACAGCGATCCGAATCCACATATCCCAATCTTCCACAGAACGTAAACTTCGGTCGAAGACTCCCACCTGATCAAAACAACAACGACGAACCATCACTGAAGGACAAGCAATCGTATTCCACTGAACAATTTGCTGCCATGCACATCCTTCGACACTAGACTTCAGTACGCGCCCAGTAGATTTTCCCCCCACGTCAACTAATGCCATCCAAGCATGTACCAAGCCAACCTCCGGATGCTTGTCTAAACAACTGACTTGCTTTGCTAATTTTGTCGGCTCCCACAGATCGTCTGCATCCAAAAACGCTATATAGTCAGCTTGAGCATTAAAAATACCCGTATTGCGAGCACCCGACAAACCTTGGTTTTCTTGCGAAATCAATTTCACTCGCGGATCTTTTAGTCCACTCGCCCATTCCACGGTGTTGTCGGAACTTCCATCATTAATAATTAAGACTTCAAAGTCAGTAAAAGTTTGCTGTAAAACACTCTCCAAGGTTTCTGGGAGATACTGTATGGAATTGTATGCTGGAATAATAACAGAAACCTTTGGCATATTTTAAACACAAATAGTTAATTATAAAATTACGTTTTGGCGATTTCTGACTATCCAGACGTTTGATTCATTCCGCCTGCAACAGGACTAATATATACAGGAAGTTGTGTCCGGAAGTGCTTTAGTTGAATTATCCTCAAGAGAATTATCAACTACTGGCAAATTACAATTTAATACCCGAATCACTTTTGCCGGATTTCCTACAACCACAGCCCCTTCAGGAACATCTTTCACAACCACCGAACCTGCTCCAATGACAGCATTGTTCCCAATAGTAATTGGTCCAATAATGACTACATTAGAACCAACTTCCACATTGTCTCCTATTTTAGGTGAGCCAGTGTATGAACCATTTGAAAGTTTTTTATTACCAATAGTCGTAGAATGTCTAAGAATACAATTATTACCAATTATGGTTCCATTATTGACGACCAAACCAACACCGTGAATCAGTCTAAGGTCTGATCCTATTTTGGTATCCCAAGGCAATTCAACACCTAAGATCCACTCCACAATTAGTATATAGAAGTTGCGGAAAAAACTGGGTAGCAAAGGTACGGGTAAATTTCCTAGGATCTGCGTTGCTCGAAATATTAATAATATGAAACGGGATTTTGAACTTCCTTCTTGATTCACTTCCCAATCTTGGAAAATATAATTAATAAAGTTCTTCATTTTTTTATTTCTCAAAAATCGCCTAAAAGCAGTTATTTATTAGCTAAGTCTTGGAGTTTTGGAGACATAAGTAACAAGAATTAATATTTAATAGTTAAAGACACCACCCGTCAATCATTAAATAAACACCTTAAATCCTACTACCCCTCGCCATTTTTATCAAAGGGGGCTACTCCCCTAAGTTCCACGGAGTGCATCGCGGCGACTCAAACTTACCTCTTGCCTGCCACTGATTCCTCCCCAAACTACTCCCGTTCTTGACGTGTAAGATCAGTAATGCAATTTATTCTCCCCCTCTCC
>CAZZVG010000914.1:0-3556 GCA_964657295.1 Iningainema sp.
TTCTTGATCTTTACATTCTACTAAGCACGCAAGTCCATCTGTGTAAACTGCGCCATCGATTTGTTCGACAATTGTGCCACTTATACGGACGGTATACGGGTAGGTAACTTCGGCTCCTTCAATTTCAAAGGCACGAATAACAAGGTATTCAAGAGCTTTACCAGGTTCCCACTCAGCGGTTTCACCTGAGAGAATTTGTTGCCAGAGTTTTAACAAATGGTTCTGGTTGTAGGGAGCAATTTGGCGGCGGTATTCAGCTTCGGTGGGCATTATTGGGGAGCAGGGAGTAAACTGGTTCTGTTGTCCTAGCCAGACTTTATAGCTAGACTTTAAAACTACATTATTACAGTAGTTTTCACATCAATGAACAATGGACTACACAAGTCTGAAGTAGCTCACTTTCCTTGGATATGAGTGTCAGTTTTATCCCACCCTAACCCTCCCCGATGCTCGGGGAAGGAATCGGCTATAAAAACAAGCGATCGCTAATTCACAATAGATTTACCCTGCACTGTTGGGGCTGGTTCAACATTCAGCAAGCGTAGAATTGTGGGTGCAATATCGATATTGCGAACCTTGTCTAGGGTTCCGCGTTCAAAATCAGGGCCGGCTGCGTAAAAAATGGCACTCATATTTGGTAGATTGGGGTCGTAACCGTGGGCACCGTAGAAATTGGGTACGGATAATACAGGACTACTAGAGGTATCTCCAGAACGCCGTACAACTGGAGTCTGAATACCGTCAAAATTATAGCTTTCTGTCAATAGGGCAAAAACATCCCCAGTATCTTGACCGATGAAGTCATTTGTGGTTAGACCAAAGGAGGGGTCATTTAGGTTAGCGGGAATCGGTCGGGTATAAACTTTGTCAAAAACTTGCGTGCTGCCGTCTGTATAGTTAGGATTGGTGTCAACAAACGACTTGAGTGCATCCTGTAGTTGCTGTTGCAGTGTGACGTACTCTTCATGGCTAACCGTGCCGTTGGGTTCCCGTCCTTGCAAGTTGATGTAAAAATTAGCCGCAGGACCAGAAGTAACGGCTCTGACTTTGTTAGTGTCGAAACCCTTGCTCTGAAGGAAGGTATTTATATCAACAGTGGTGTGGAAGGGGTCAAATCCGTGGTCGGAAACGACGATGATGTTGCGATTGGGTATACCTTTGCGATTGGTTCCAACCGCTTCAATAACTCGTTGCACTGCGCGATCGGCTGCTTGGTAAGCGACTTTTACATAATTGTTATAGCGAGCAATTTTCTCTTTATCTTGACCTGATCCAATTGAGTTTGGATTGCGGGGATCGGTTGCCTGACGTGGATCGGTGATGAGAAACTGGTGTTCTGAACCATCAGGTTCCTCAATGTAGATCATTGCTAAATCAGCGTTGGGATTTTGACGAATTGCGCGTAAAGCAACACGAGTTTGGTAATCTACAAAATTTCCAACTTGATCTTCGTAGATAGCTTCTAATTCTTGATCGGAGAAATTATCAATTCCGGGGTTCAGTCGTTCGGGGAAGCGGTAGTCAGCCTGATCTGCCCAGAAGCCAACATTGTTGTTGATATCGTCTACATTTGCTAGCACTGCTGGATTGCGTGGGATGTAATTAGCAGAGAAGCGAGCAAAGTGGACAGTGGACAAGTCGGGAGCTAAGGTACTTACATAAAAGCCCGCTCCTGCTTTGTTAGAGCTACCCTCAAAGTAGAATTGGCTGGATTTGCGATCGCTGGCTTTTACATAAGCAGGTCCAGTGGAAGGTAAACTAAACGGACCTGATCGAATACCTTGATTGGCATCAAAGAAGACTAACGTGTCGTAATTGGTTTTGTTATCATCAGTTGTATCGAGGGCAGCAACTTGGATGTTGTAATTCACTCCACCCACAGTAAACGTATCAAAAGATTTATTTGTCTGTAAAATCTCGCTGTGGGAAACTTTGCCTGCTGCTTGCAATTGAGCGACAACTGTTTGAGGCGCAGTTGCAAAATCTGCAGATGTCAGACTAAAGCCACTTGCTCCCACCCCAGCAAAAGCACCAAAAGGGACGGTATAATCTACCGTTCTCTTACTCGCTGACTGCACGATTAGGTTGCTTGGCAGCCCTGGCACTGTAATATCTGCTCCATCTGCACCAGGAAATGTGGCGGCAATGATCTTCTTACCGTTTTGCTTTAAAGCTTGCCAGATTGGCTGTGCTGTTAAATCCGTACTTTCTGTAGGTCCGTCAACAGAATAACCGCCAATGGGGGCATTGAAGCCACTAGTATTTTGGCTAAAAGGGCTAGCGACTAGATGGAAGGTATTGGCGTTAATATCATTATTTGCGGCAATAGAACCCGTGGCGATCGCAATATGTGAGGGAGCCGTCAGGGATGGGGTAATCGTAGTATTCTGAAGCGCAAAAGTCCCTTGTCTTCGCAGTAACCCTATACCCCGATCTCGACTCAGTGTACCATCAGTAATATATTGGTTAATCAGTCGTGGTGTTGCACCGTCTAGCGAAATCAAAATTACTTTGGGAAGGCGAGGTTTGCTAGCAATGGTTGGGTTCCAGTTTCCCCACACTAGCAGTGTGGCGATAAACATTGCTACGAACAATTGTAAAAAATGTCGCCTTGTCCAAGAAGTCCTTGCTATATATCTCATCTTCATCTCCCAATATTGATAGATGCTCATGGGCAATAGTCCAATTCCCAATTCCCCATTATTACTTACATACTTTTGTATAACTAGCTGCATAATTAGCTATAACACGGATGGAGTTGAAGGAAAGGTCGTTAATCCTAAAGTGCGACCATCACATCTTGTAGCATCAAAGAGTGCGAGTATTGCCGACCTCTTGGTAATCTAGAGAAGTACTAACACCGACATTCCGCAGGCTTTGACTTCTGAAAGACTTTAGCTTGTTGAAGAATTTGATAAAAACAAATCCTTTTACAGCACTTTTCAGCCTTTTTTTAACCTCGCTAGATTTTTTCAGCAGCTAGGTGATACATTCCAGTGCCTATTTTATTGTTATTTTAGAAATAAGACTTGACACTAAACTAGTAAAGCCTAATACGTTGCCATTACTTAATGCTTAAACATTAGTCAAAGAATAGGTTAAGGTTAGTTTAATTTTTTTTTAAAAACACTGATTTTCAAACAATAATCATTCCTGGATTCAATATGATTCAGGGTGAGTTTGGTAGTAACAGAGGAAAGAAGAGGAATCCGGGTTAAGTTCAAGTAATTGGTAAGTCGCGGAGAAAGTAAAAGCGATCGCTCTTCCCATCTTCTCGTCCCAAGTATCCTGTTAACGGGGAGGAAAGCTCAACTAGTAGATTCTGAACTACGTTATCGATTAACCTATCTTTATGAGTCGCATTGTAATGAGCGCGAATTTCTGGAACTGTGAAACACTTGTGGGTAATTCCTGAACTTCCGTTGTCTTGCTCTCTTAGTTCTTGAACTGCTTGAACAATTTGCGATCGCAATCTAATCTCGCTATAAATTTGCTCAATGTATTTCTCCAGTGCCTCGTCAGATTGACCTGGTTTTAAGTATTCTTTTAGCTTAAA
>CAZZVG010000915.1:0-3554 GCA_964657295.1 Iningainema sp.
CGCGTATAAGTACAGAATTCTACAAGTTCATAGTGTTATGCGATCACTGCTCTTCGCAGCTACTTACCAAAAAGGGTATGAAGTAAGCTAGAGTCATTATTTTGTTTCCGTTTTATGAACTTTGAAAACCGACGGCAACTGTCAATCCGAGAATTTACTGATTTTTTACAAACTCCTTTAGAAGGATTACTACAACAGCACCTCAACACTCACGCTTCTACAGCCGCTTTAGCGTTATTTCATGAAGTTGCTGCTACTGTGCCAGCTTACAAGACTTTCTTAGCACAACAGGCGATAAACCCTGATGAATATCAAAACTTTGAGGATTTTCAAAAATTACCGCTCCTGACAAAAGAAAATTATTTACAGCGTCATTCTTTAGTTGACTTATGTCGCCACGGGCAGTTAGAATCGTGTGATATGATAGCTGTTTCCTCAGGTTCTACGGGAAAACCCACATTTTGGCCTCGTTTCTTTACAGACGAACTCCACATTGCCACACGCTTTGAACAGATATTTCATGACAGTTTTCATGCAGATACCAAAAGCACCTTAGCTGTTATTTGTTTTACTTTAGGAACCTGGGTTGGGGGAATGTACACAACGAACTGCTGTCGCATTCTTGCTAGCAAAGGTTATCCAATCACAGTGATCACTCCTGGCAATAATAAGGAAGAAATTTTGCGAGTGGTGCAGGAACTTGGTTCACACTTTCAGCAAGTTGTTTTGTTAGGATACCCGCCATTTCTCAAAGATGTCATTGACACTGGGATTGCCCGTGGTGTTGAGTGGCAGCAATATCAAATCAAGTTGGTGATGGCAGGGGAAGTCTTCAGCGAGGAATGGCGTAGTTTGGTTGGTGAAAGAATCCTTGCGCAAAATCCTTGCTACGATTCAGCGGCACTTTACGGCACGGCGGATGCAGGTATCTTGGGCAATGAAACACCTTTGAGTATCTGTATCCGACGGTTTCTGGCAAATCATCCAGAGGCAGCGCGGACTTTGTTCGGGGAATCTCGTCTGCCTACACTTTTGCAGTACGATCCCATCAGTCGCTTTTTTGAAGTTGAGAATGGGAATTTGCTGTTTTCTGGAGACAATGGTATTCCCCTAATACGTTATAATATTATGGATTCTGGAGGAATCATCAGTTATGATGCCATGCTCCAGTTTTTGATAGAATGGGGTTTCGATCCGACTGCCGCCTTAAATGAAGACAAGAGAGGTATTCGTCCGTTACCTTTCGTCTATGTCTTCGGACGTTCTAATTTTACAGTTTCCTACTTTGGGGCAAATATCTATCCGGAAAATGTGACAGTGGGATTAGAGCAACCAGTCATTAGAGAATGGGTAACAGGTAAGTTTGTCTTGCAGGTGAAAGAAGATGCAGATCGGAACCGCTTTTTATCTATAGTTGTAGAGTTAGCACCTTTAGTGGAAGCGAGTGAAGAAAGAAGAATTGCGATTGCATCCTCGATACTTTCCCAACTTCAACGCCTCAACACTGAATTTGCTAACTATGTTCCACAAGAATACCAAATGCCAGTTGTGGCATTAGCTCCCATCGGCGATCCAGAATATTTTCCTGTTGGAGTAAAGCATCGTTACACCCGCAAGTAGAGGTTTGTAGTGGCGATGCCTTTGGCAACGGCGGTATCGCCTATGATCTCATACATAAAGCTAGGCGATTCTGTTAGCAGTAGTTTCTGCCATTCTCTATGCAGACACTAAGTATACTGTTTATAGTATAATTTATATTTTTTCGGAGAGCGATCGCCACCTATTCCCAAAAAATAACCTGATAACTATTGCTTTTCTATCTATAAAATTACATACTTAACTTGCGTCTATCTTTGGATTTAATTTTCTTTTTTAGTACAAAATTACTGTTATCAGCTACTAAATTTCCTACCTATCCAGTATTTGCCTATTTATATCAAATTTAGGTTGAGCAAAACTTTATGTTTAAGAAATCACTTTCTATCATAGGCGTAACTACTTTTATAATATTATTGAATTTTACATCTTTTGCCACGACTAATAAGCAAGCAACATCTCTTTCATCTCTGCTTTCTAGTCACAATCTAGCTATTAAAAATCAAAACCGTGTGGCACTAGTTATTGGCAATAGCCGTTATCAAAAAGTGGGTTCCTTATCTAATCCTACGAATGACGCTGACGATATCGCAAAAGCATTACAAGCGCTTGGTTTTGATGTGATTAAAGTTTTGAATGCTGATAAAAAGCAAATGGATGCTGCACTAGAAACATTTAGGTTGAAATTAGATAAAGGCGGAATAGGAGTTTTTTATTATGCTGGACATGGTGTTCAAGTTGAAGGAGAAAATTATTTAATTCCTATCGATGCACAGCTTAATAGTGAGAAAGATGTCAATTATGAAGCACTTCCAGTTGGTAAAATACAAAATCTGATGGAGGCAGTAGGAACAGAGACTAACGTTATCATTCTAGATGCTTGTCGCAACAATCCCTTTAGTAGAAAGTGGAATAGAAGCACGCTTGTACGAGGTTTAGCTCCCATACAAGCAATTTCTGGTTCTTATATTGCCTTTGCTACTTCCCCAGGATTGGTCGCAGCAGATGGAGAGAACAGAAATGGTACTTTTACTTTTTATATATTAAAATTTATTAAGACACCAAACCTTAGGATCGAAAATTTGTTTAAACAAGTCCGGCAAAACGTTACTAAAGTAACCAATAAAGCACAGATACCTTGGGACTCTTCCTCTTTAATTAATGAATTTTCCTTTAACCCTGTTGTGACTGCTGATACTAGCACTCCCCCTCCTGCTAGTACATCAAAACCAGAACCTTCCCCCAGACAATCAACTAATCCAACTTTAGATGTTAAATCAAAACTGATTGGGACTTGGAAAGCTTCTGCTGTTGAATTCGGTCAATCTTTCGAGATAATTTTGAGAATTAAACCAGAAGGAACTGCAGATTACAGTTTTAAAAATAGTAATGGAAAGATAATAAATATATCAAGCATTTGGCAATACTCTGACGGTGTAATAACTGAAAGAACTCCGGATGGAACAGTTTCAAAAGCTGCTATTGAATTTATTAATTCTAATTATTTTGTATTGACAATACTGACTAATAGTGCCCCTGGCTCGGCTGGGTTCAAACGACACTATTATCGCGATTCTCCCTAAAAAATACAAGCCGCAATCATCCTGTTACAAAAATATAATCAGAGAATAATTCAAAACTAAATTGACTGTAAAGGTCTATTAAATTTTGTAATGAAAAGTTGCTAATTAATAATCTCCGTAGGCGTTCAGGTCAAGTTGTCAGTGAGGCGATCGCTCAAAGGTGATCCAAAGTACGCTCTGATTCGCAATACAGCGATCGCCCTACACCGCATCATCCATCCACCCAGACTCACAATCCCATTTATTGAAAAAGGGTTTTCTGCTTAACTACTCCCATTCTGATGAGCGGATGCTTGACTACCAAGAATTTGCGACTGACTGCCATTGCTACTGTTAATGACCGATCCGCTAATGAGTGGTCCTGAAATCAATGGT
>CAZZVG010000916.1:0-3554 GCA_964657295.1 Iningainema sp.
GGAGATCCTAATGTTACTAGTGTATGCACATTCCATTCCGGGTGAGCACACAAAGCCTCATAAGCAACTACCGACCCAAGAGAATGACCAATAATAACTTTAGTCTCTTTAGATACCTTATCAGTAACACGTTGCAAAATTTTATGTTTTAGCTCTTGGTGGTTATATAAGTATTGCCGTACTTGCTTCAAGGCAAAGATTAAGACTTTTTCAGAACCCCAAGCTTTAAAGTACCTTGATTTTGAAAGTTGTGTCAGAGCGCGTTGTACAACCTCAGATGTACGTCCCCGCCCTTGAAAGTTAAAATCTTGAATACTCCCATCTTCTCCAAGTTCGTCTTCCTCACTTCGATTTGCTGCTGATAGAGCCGCCGCCTCACTCCACCATTTCAGAAGTAATTCTTGCTCCCACCCTTCTTCTATATCCTCAGAACGTAGTAGTGGAATAGATGCGGCTCTTGTTCCACTAGGACGAAAAAGATCGCCATACCCAACCATTGTAAAGTCTTGACGTTCTATTCTTGGTTTACCAGCTAGCTCTAGCCCTCCTTGTAGAGCCAGTAGCCACTCGTTTTCTATCTGTGGCGCAGTCACATAATCATGAAGAATTCCATGAATTCCAACAACTTTCATTACAATTTCAATTAGAAAAGTATATATAATTTATTTTAAGTCTATAGTAATCAGGAATCATTCATAACGATTCTTTGCGTCTTTGCGACGCCAGTCACCTACGGCGGAAAACTCCGAAGTTTGCCCGGAGGGAAACCCTCCTTGCAACTTCTCTCCGCCTGCAGTGCAGGCTCGCCTTTGCGTGAGGCTAGTTCATACTTACAATCAGCAACGCCCCCGCTTCTTGCACCGTCAAAACATCATGCTCTAAGTCACGCAAATATTCTACAACCTCATAGGGAAACTGCTCATCCGCATACAAACGAGCCATTATTCTTCTTCATTCTCCTTAATGGCTGTTGCTATTTCTACTGGGTATACTGTGGCATAAACCCAAGCGTTAATTAAGTCAGTTGCAGATAAAGTTGGATAGTCTTTCAAGAGTTGGGCTTCGCTAATACCCAAATTGCGAGCATTAACTAACACCCAAACAGGAATGCGGGTTCCGACAATACAAGCATCCCCACCACATACACCCGGAGTTTTCTCAATTCCACGCCAAGAATTACCTAAACTTTGTGCTAATATCTGAATCGCCTGTGCTTTTTCGTTTGGCGTTAAGGCAAGTAGTTCTGGTTCCAACCTTTGAAGTGTCATAGCATTACTACCAACCCATTAGAAAAGACTATATGCAATATTCTAACGTCGAATATGATAAGTTGATTCACTGGTGCAGATAATCGAATCCTTCACCCCAGAAGAGCACATTATTAGTTCTCATTAGCAGCTTGTAGAACTGTTTTGTAGAGTTGTCCGTCTACCCAAAACTCTACCTGATTAATTAACTGATCCATCAAGGGTTTAACAGCAAATATCACACCTTGACGTTTAGCTTCCAGTAGCACTCCTAACACGCCAGTAATATTAAGACTATACTGTCTTGCGATCGCTCTACCTGGTCTTTCGTCAATGATTAAGAGTTCTGCGTTAAGTTCCATTGCCAATACAATAGCTTCAGCTTCACCTTGATCTAAAATAGCTCGAAGAGTTTCTATCTGATTCAAATCTGTTACGGGTTGTGCTGTGATCCACCGGAGAGTTTGAACTTCAAGTGTTCCCGGTACAGTTCTGCTAAGTCCCACCATTTCTTTATACACAGCTTGAGGAATGGTAACGGTGCCATAGAGTTGACGAAGAAGGTCAAGTTGTCCAATTCCTGCCAAGTTAGTGATGGGGGAAGTGTTGCTGATGACAGTCATACTCTGCCAAGAGAACGTAGGGTTTCTAGATCTGCCTGAAAGTCTTCTATATTGTAGTTAATCGTCAGTCCTCGCTGACCCAATGCCCGTCGAAACTCAATTAAGTTGAGTCCCAACCACTCGCAGGCTTTGCCAGCACTGATTTTCTCTCGCTTGTAAAGGATGATGGCAATTTCCAGCTTCATGTCTGCTTCAGACATTTCACTGGCACTCAGGATATCGTCGGGAATTAGGAGATTCATGGGGACTGTTTCTGATGAGCGACTTTAACTGGCAATAGTCCCAGTTTATCAAGCCGATTGAGAAGTGGTGATAGATATAGGTCCTCCCCCTTCAATTCTTCTTGCAATATTACATCAAACTGAATTGATCGAGAACTGGGAACGTTTCGCGGATATTAAAGGTTTGGAGCAATGTTCGTGTTGATCGTCTAACGATTCAACAATGATTATCCGAACACATGATCTCAGCAGGTTTCGGCAGAGTTGTTGCGGTGATTGTTTAACGATTCGAGCCTTGAGAGCCATGCGTTGAAGTGGTGACATCGGCTCCGAATTACTTGCAGTCCAATCAGTTCAGCCAACTGTGATCCAAAAGCATGCTTTGATTTTCTATAATCAGGAAACTGAGTTATGATACGTTTGCTGGGCGCTGTTTGCAGTCCATCATTGATTAACTCAGGTGTCTGATATTGATCGGCAATAGCCTTGAGAGCCTCAATCTCCTTTGTATGATGATCATAAAGGTATTCAAAACAGGTTGGATCAGCAAAAAGATATGCCTCATATTCATGCAACTGAATGTACGGGATGAATCGATGATCGTTGATATCTTTTGTAAAGCATTGCTCTAAAAATTCAACCCGCTTTGTGGGATTTTGGCGCAAACTTTCGGACTCAGCTAATCCCGGAAAATCAGGATGGATCGCATACAAATCGATCATAGTAGTGAAGAATACATCAGGATTGCTGTCTTCCTTGAGTGATCGCAGAATATCGTTTTTCATTGGCGCGTAATTGCGTCCACCGCCGCGATGTACCTGCCCCTTTTTTTTGGCGTGAGCAATCAGCCGAGGAGGGTGCATAAAAACTTCATGTTGAGCTAAGTGTGGTTTTATTAAAGTGTCAGCGAATGTCTGCTCGGTTTGTCCTTCAGCAAATAGGTAGAGGCGCACCATTAATGAGGTCCTCCCCCAATGATATTTTTCTCCCAGACTTCTCCCAAACTGTACTCGTCGAGCCAAGTTTCTAATACTGTGGGATTGAGACGCTTAAATTGCGACTCCTTTCCCTCCCGGTTTACCGCAATTACATCTTCAGGATCAAAATTATCCAAGAAGGAGCTAGATTGGGTGCTAATGAGAATTTGCGTATGGAGCGAAGCCTTGCTAAACAAGCCAGCCACAACATTTAGAGCATAGGGGTGAAGACCTAGTTCTGGCTCATCAACAACGATAAGTCCTGGTAATTTATCCTCTGGCTGTAAGAGCAGTGTTACCAGACATATAGCGCGTAAAGTGCCATCTGAAAATTGATGGGGTCCAAAAACACTATCTGATTCCTTTTCTTGCCAGTTCAGAATCACACGATTAGATGCATCTGGCTCAAGAACAAAGTCATGGAAAAATGGTGCAATCAAACGGATTGTTCCGATGATACGTTGATAAGTTGAAATATTTTCTTCG
>CAZZVG010000917.1:0-3552 GCA_964657295.1 Iningainema sp.
TGATTATTATTCTTAATCACAGTTTTTTAAAATCTATGGAAGTATTGACAAAATGCACGTGATTTTAAACTATCACGGATACCCGACTCCCAACCGAAGCTACAAGTTTTAAGTAAACTTTAACGCTTGACCTCGCACTTCAGTATACAACTGACCTTTATTGTAAACAATCTGACCACCAACTATAGTGACAACAGGCCAGCCAGTGAGGTTCCAGCCTTCAAAAGGACTCCAACGACACTTGGTTAACAGTTCCTCTCGTTGTACCGGGCGGTAGGTGTTCAAATCTACCAAAACTAAATCGGCATCATAGCCAGGAGCGATCGCCCCCTTGTTCAAAATACCGTATGCTTTCGCTACAGCCGTTGACATCCAGTTCACCACCGAGGCAATAGTACACCTTTGCTGCATTGCTGCTGTTAACATCAAAGGCAGAGAGGTTTCCACTCCTGGCATTCCAGAGGGACTGTTGGGATACTCTTGCGCTTTTTCCTCTAAAGTGTGAGGTGCATGATCTGTCGCTATAAAGTCTATCACACCGTCGCGCAAAGCTTGCCAGAGAACTTCGTTGTCGTGAGGCGATCGCAAAGGTGGATTCATTTGCGCTCTTGTGCCAATCTTTTCATAAGCACTCGTATTCAACAACAAATGCTGTGGTGTCACTTCTGCAGTTACCCAACTCGGTTTATCCTGACGCAGCAAGTCGGCTTCTTCGGCTGTTGACAGATGTAGAATATGTAGACGACGTTGGTATTTTTTAGAAAGTTTTAGTGCCAGTTGAGTTGCCAACAGTGCCGCTTGATTGTCTTGAATTTGGGAGTGAACTGCTGGATCGTGAATGTTGGCAAATTCCTTTCTCCGTTGGTAGATTCTAGCTTGATCTTCTGCATGAACAGCAATTAAGCGATCGCCAGTTGCAAATATAGCTTCAAGTGCTGTATCTTGATCCACCAGTAATGGCCCGTGCATTGATCCCATAAAAATCTTAATTCCCGGCGTTGGGTTTGCCGTCAGCAAATCTGGCAGATCCTCTGCTGTTGCCCCAATAAAAAAGCCATAATTAACAAGGCATTTTTGGGAGGCACGTTGTAGTTTGTCATCAAGTGCTTGTTGGGTAACGGTTAGGGGGCGTGTATTCGGCATTTCCAAGAAGGACGTCACTCCTCCTTTTGCACAAGCACAACTGGCAGTGAACAAGTCTTCCTTATGTTCTAATCCAGGTTCGCGGAAATGTACCTGAGGATCGATGACTCCTGGCAACAAAGTTAACCCATCAGCGTCAATGATTGTAGTTGAGGTGGCAGTGGAGATTTCTGGTGCGACGGCGATGATTGTGCGATCGCTCGTTAGCACATCCGCTCTGGTTAACTCACCATTGGGTAAAATAATTTGAGCGTGACGAATCAGCAAACTTGTGGGAAATGGCATGAGATGATTCAATGAGTAGTGGATTGTGCGGAAAGCTTGCCGTCTTGAAGGAAGCGACGTGGCATGATTTTAGATTTATTCCTTGGTCTGTATATGAGCGTAAGTACTACCCTGAGAATTATCAGCCAAGAACGTAAAGTAAATTTGTACAATTAAGATTAACAAATAAAAGTAAGTATTCAGCCTTACGTTTCAATATATAACCTATGTGTACTTTTTCAAGGTTATGCTAGGTCTGTTGAATAATTTTCTTTACAGCTAACCGCTAACTACTAATTGCTGAATGCTTACAATGAAGTATCCCTAAGCGGACTTGTTAATTAAGAGCCGCACGCCTTTACTCAAATAATTTCATGCAAAATAAAGTGTCTGATAACAATTCTAGCCAACAACCCGATAATTCCTGGATAGCAGAACTAGTTAGAACAATTGTACTGAGCATTGTCTTAGCTTTAGGGATTCGTACCTTTGTCGCTGAAGCACGTTGGATTCCCTCTGGTTCTATGGAACGGACGCTACATGGGACAAACAACCAGTGGGAGGCAGATAAAATTATTGTTGATAAGTTAAGTTATAAATTTTCTTCTGCTAAGCGGGGAGATATTGTAGTTTTCTCACCTACACAAGAGCTACAGAAAGAACATTACCAAGATGCATTTATTAAGCGTGTTATTGGCTTACCAGGGGACAAGATAGAACTTAGGAATGGTAAAGTTTATATTAATAACAAGCCCCTCCAAGAAAATTATCTTGACGCCGATCAGCTGACATCTGTTGATGTTTGTAGATCGGAGATGAATCCGGCCTACTTGTCCAAACCTCAAACAATACCACCTAACTCATATATTGTCCTAGGTGATAATCGTAACAATAGTTACGACAGTCGTTGCTGGGGTCTAGTTCCCGCCGGGAATATCATTGGTCGTGCTGTATTTCGCTTTTGGCCTCTAAATCGGGTTGGAGAAATTGATAAGTCGCCCGTATATCCATAGTCAAATCAGGAAGATTCCTAAATTATTTATACTTAAAAGAATCTTTTAAGTTAAATTTTTCCAACCGAAGGAAGGGGGAAGAGGATCAGAGGATCTGTCTTCCTTCTTCCTTCGGTTTTCATTTTACGCTCTTTATTATTTACCCCTTCCGCAATAAATTATCTATCTAGATGTTCTAGATTTCTCTGACACGTAGCATAATAGAAATGTGACCGATCACTTCGACCCTTTAAGATCCCTGAAAGAACGTCGCTGGTTCAAGCTCATCTGCGGGGCTAGCTTCCAACATCTACCTGCGGTCAGAAATTTAGCATTAGCCTACACACTGGCTGGCGCTGACTGTATAGATTTGGCTGCTGATCCGGCTGTAATTGCGGTAGTGCAAGAAGCACTACAAGTTGCCCGTGAGTTGATAATAGACGCGAACCTGCGAGGCTTTAGCGAAAGTGGAAAGTCTCCACTGTTGATGGTTAGCCTCAACGATGGGGAAGATCCTCATTTTCGGAAAGCGGAATTTGATTCCACTCAGTGCCCTACGAATTGCTCTAGACCATGCGAAAGCATTTGTCCAGCGCAAGCGATTGTTTTTAACAGTATAAAAGATGATTTTTCGGGAGTTATATCACCAAAATGTTACGGTTGTGGCCGTTGCATCCCTGTCTGCCCTTATGATATAATTGATACCAAGTCATATGTATCATCACTAAAAGACATCACGCCTTTAATACTGTCAGCTGGGGTGGACGCTATAGAAATTCACACTAATGTTGGGCATCTAGCAGAATTTAAAAGATTGTGGCAAGTTATTTCACCGTGGGTTGAGCGGTTGAAGTTACTTTCTATCAGCTGCCCAGATGGAGATGGTATGATTGACTATCTTCATACTCTTTCCGCTGTGATTGCGCCGCTACCGTGTGTTCTGATTTGGCAAACAGATGGCCGTCCCATGAGTGGTGATATTGGTGATGGTACTACTCATGCAGCTGTGAAATTAGGGCAGAAAGTCTTGGCGGCTCAATTACCCGGATATGTGCAGTTAGCAGGAGGTACTAACAGCTATACTGTTTCTAAGTTAAAGGCAATGAAACTACTGAAGGGAGAAGGAGAGGGAGAGGGGGAGAGAGGGAGAGGG
>CAZZVG010000918.1:0-3549 GCA_964657295.1 Iningainema sp.
AGGTAAACGTTTAGCAGGAGTCCCGAATGGTGAACTTGCCATTCCTTTCTTGATTGCATTGTCACCAAATACAGCCGCAGGGTTCGCACGGTTGAACTTTAACCCTCTAGACCCTCAATACCAAGGTAATGGTCAGACTATTGTTAACAGTAAAGGTGAATTGGTAAAATTACCTGACCCGGAAAAATTGGAAAAAGCCTTCGATGACGCGGTATTGGATGTACCCTTCGGCCATTTCGAGAGTTCACCGGATGGAATTGACGACACCACCCAAATTCCCAGTGGTTTCACGTTTCAGAATCATCCCTATACAGCTGACGGAGCGTTTGCTGTCGGTCCTTTTAACGGACTTAGTGTTTTCAACAGTGCAGTTCATTCTTCCGAAATCAATCTCTTAGCAGCTTCCCAACTCAGTGAAAAAACCTTGGGGATTGATTCAGAAGTATATATTGGTACATTTCTTCAGAATGCTACTGACACAAGGTTACGTTTACCAGATGGAGCAAAGCCTTCGGTATGGCTGCAACAGAAGCAACAAGAACTAGGTATTTCCTTCGCAGAATTGGAAGACCAAGTCTCTGCTCCAGGTGCGGGTGATTATCCCAACCTGAATCCTAGTTTAGCTACATTCAACGGTTTATTTTTCAGTCCCAATAGTGAAAAATCCAATGACATAGCCAGTGGCAAATTCTTCTTTGCCGTCAATGCCATGTCTGCTTTCCAAAATAGCTTAGTACCACCCGCAAACCTCACACCAGAAAACAAGCAAGCGTTGAAAAATGGTTCAGTGGAACGGGGGGCAAAAGTATTTGAGACAGCCAATTGCGCAACTTGCCATATTCCTCCCTTCTTTACTGACAACAAAACTCATCCCATTCATGAGATCGGTACTAACTCAGCCCGTGCTCAGTCTCGGTTGGCATTGAATAACTTGTTAGTAGAACCCAAGTTATACTCTTTTAACACTACCATTCCTGTGTCTGCTAACGCAGAAGTACTGAACGTGCCAACCAAAGGGATCTCCGCGAGTTCCACAACATTACCCTTGGGTATATTACCGAATGGTGGTTACAAAACAACAACCTTACGAGGTCTATATTTTAGCGCACCCTATCTACATGATGGTGGTGTAGCAGTGCGAGAAGGAAGCCTAAAGATTTTTCGGGATGGCAAATTTCAGGTTGTTGACCTCAATGGTTTGGGATTAAGTGGTACTCTCAGCCAAGGTTTACCTGCCGATCCTGCCAGCAGTTTACGTGCGTTATTAGATCGCTCACTTCGTGAGAAAGTTGTGGGAGCCAACAAATTGAATCCTGCTTTAGGTCCAGAACGCAGTAACCTGGATGGTACAGGTCATGAGTTCTATGTAGATAGTCAGGCTGGGTTTAATCCACAACAGCAAACAGACCTGATTAATTTCTTACTAGCGCTTGATAACGACCCAGGCAACTTTTAAGGGACTTCCAGAAAATAAATTATCCCTTCCATATAACAGTCCTAAATCATTCTAAAGAACTTCAACAAGATCCCCGACTTCGCATATAGTTGTCGGGGATCTGTGTTTTCAAGAAATCAATTAGGTCCTAAACCTTGCAAACAATGAATGCTGATAAAGCAATCCTGAAGACACAGATCCCCGACTTCTTAAAGAAGTCGGGGATCTTGTTACTTTGTTACTATTAGCTTGCATATTAACCATCATATCTTTTCTACCTCAGGTTAGAAAAAATTTGAAAACAAAATCAGCAAAAGATATTTCTTTTGGAATGGTTAGCATATATCTTTCGGGTGCAGGTATATGGTTAATTTACGGTTTTCTTAGTAAAGATGTGCCAATTCTCATAACAAATGTCTTTGGTTTAGTTCTTAATGCCATGATTCTTTTTTTGAAATTCAAGGACAAAAAATAAATATCATTCTAATGACATTTACTTTTACTTTCTCAGTCATTTTATAGTTTGATTTGAACCGCAATAGACTTGGGCAGAGCACATGAGGAGGATCTCCTACTATCATGACGACTGTCCGTGCCAAGAAAAGAAACAGAAAAGTTTATGAATTGTTTAAGACGGCTCTTCGTGATGATCACAGAAAGGAAATTTTATGTTTGATTTATTTGGAAAAAAGTTTTCGCGCCGTAAATTGTTGACAACGACAGGGTTGGGAGTTGTGGCAGCTAGTGCTTACGGACTCGCTCCGGAATTAGTCGCTGCTCAAACGCCAACAAGTAAAGGAGGAGAGTTACCACCTCAGATTAAATTCTCACCTGATCAATCATATACCACTGAGGTTAGTTCTGGTGGCCCACCTACCGCGCTACCACAAGCATTGCGATTGGGTTTTGCCATTGTTGGGCTAGGTAGACTGTCGCTGGAAGAGATTATGCCAGCTTTTGGCATGTGCAAATTGGCTAAGCCCACTGCATTGGTAAGCGGTGATGCAGCTAAAGCGAATCAGATTGCCCAGCAGTACGGCATCAATCCCCAGAACATTTATAACTACCAGAATTATGACAATATCCGTAACAATCCAGATGTTGATGTCATTTATATAGTTCTGCCCAACAGTATGCACTTAGAATATACAGTGCGTGGTGCGAAAGCAGGTAAGCACATTCTCTGCGAAAAGCCAATGGCAATCTCAGTTGCAGAATGCCAGCAGATGATTGATGCCTGCAAGCAAGCAGATAGAAAGCTGATGATTGCTTACCGATGCCAATACGATCCTTACCACCGTGCCGCGATTCGGATGCTGCGTAGCAAAGAGTTAGGCAAGGTGAAGGTTATTCAGGCAGATAACGGGCAAAACCAGAGCAACGATATTTCGCAGTGGCGGTTGAAAAAAGCCTTATCTGGGGGTGGTTCGCTTCCCGATGTTGGTATTTACTGCCTAAACGCCACCCGCTACTTAACAGGTGAGGAACCGATGGAAATTAGTGCACAGACATTTAGCACTCCGGGCGATTCTCGTTTTAAAGAGGTGGAGGAAAGCGTCACCTTCCAGATGCGTTTTCCTAGTGGCGTTTTAGCGCTGTGTTCAACCAGCTACGGCTACCACCAATCTCGCCGCTTCCGCATTTTTGGTTCCGATGCTTGGGCGCAATTGGACCCAGCCTTTGCTTACAATGGTTTACGCATGACTGTTTCGCGCAAATCTCCCAGCAACAACATGGCTGAAGATGTGACAGACATCAAAATGACGGAGAAAAGCCAATTTGCCTTAGAAATTGATCACATAGCGGATTGCGTAATACATAATAAACAACCACACACACCCGGTGAAGAAGGTTTACAAGATCAGAAGCTAATGGCAACAATTTATGAAGCGGCAAGAACTGGTAGGACGATTAAGCTTCCTGCCGTTTCTGGACTTGATGTAACACGTGGTCCCGCCCCAGTTACCTTGCGATAAATAACAGCAAAAAAAACTGACTCTCATCTGCTAGAGTCAGTTAACTTACGCAACAAACAGTACTGTATTAGACACGAGGGCTGAGTGCTGTAATGGTACTCTTTATATAATTCAGTGTATTTGTGCAACAGTGGTAAA
>CAZZVG010000919.1:0-3548 GCA_964657295.1 Iningainema sp.
AGATAACCCGAAAGTGTTACGTGCTTCAGCTGGACAGTGGTTTCGCTTACCAATGGCGTTGAGTTCTGATTTAAAATCGACAGTACTCTCAGCTCAGATGGAAGGAATGCAGATAATATCAACCTTACCGAGTGCAAATTTGACTTACTGGGAGGTAGACTGGTGCAAACCGACTTTAATTCTACTAGGTAACGAAGGTGCAGGGCTGTCGTCAGAATTAGCGGCGATGGCTCATTTACAAGTGAAAATTCCCCTAAATCCGATTGTCGAATCTTTGAATGTAGCGATCGCCGCTGCATTATTATTGTACGAAGCGCAACGGCAGAAATGGACAATGAGGAATGAGTAACAGTGTAGATGCAATGTTTGTCGAAATTGTTCCTAATCCCCAGTTTGCTTATTGATATATTGCTCAATGTCATTCACTGCCGCTTCAAAAGCTGCCATATCAATTGTTATTGAATCCTCAGCGATTAAATCATCACTGGCAATATCATTGTATAATTTTTGCTTCCCTTCATCTTCAGTTTTACCACCTTGGAGGATCTCCTGCAATTGGTCAAGAGATTGAAGAAAGTCTTTATCGGCAGCGTGGCGGTTTTCAGGCTGATTTTGCTCCATATTTAAATCTCCGACAATTAACAACCAACAACTAACAACTACCAGCCTCCGAATGTTGCTTTTGCAGAAATCCATCTGATAGTTTACTTGGGATTGGTCGCGGACGCATTGTGTTGATCTCCACCCATACCCACATTGCTTCAGCTATAACTAACAAACGATCTTGATTTTGTTTGCGAATTTCATAGGAGCGAAAAGCACGGGAACCACGCATTTCCTTTACCCAAGTTGTCACCTCTAATGTATCACCTGCTACAGCAGGACTTAGATAATCAATTTCTACTCGCCGCATGACGAAAACGCCTCCTAATTCTCGATAGACATCGAAAGTAAAGCCCAATTGTTCTGAGTGTTCAATAGCGACTTGTTCTAAATAGTTTTGGTAAACTGCGTTATTGACATGTCCGAGAGCATCCATCTCGTAGTGCCGAACCCGCAGTAGTGTCTTAAATGGTTGCATGGACGGATAATTAGAGTAATCATTATTAGCCGAGGCTAACATACTCAAGACGGTCAAGCAATAAATAGTGGCTGCTAGAAGTTAATGTACTTTCTAGTAACAATCGTCACCTCTCTAGTGAGCGAACAAGAATTCCAAAGTATGATGAATTTAATCGACGAACGCTAGAGCAATCTAGTAGGACACGTGCCTGTAACAATTTGCCATTCCAGCACTTGAAGGTGTAGAATGGCAAATTGTTACAGGCTCCGATCCTAGAAATATAATCGACTTGAACTTGCCATCACTGAAGATTGCGAATGAACGATTATTGAGCTTCGAGCGAGAATAGCTGAGCGTTTTTTGCGACTGGTAGATGTTCCTTTTTTGCCAAATTGTGGGGAATAAAATGCCCTTGTAAACCATAACCTACTAAGCCCATATACTCATAAAACATGAGCATTGCTTTTTTAGTAGGGGCTAACTCAGGTGGAATTTGACTTGTATGTGAAATGACGTCAAACCCGATACTGCGAAAAGTCAGTAGCGATCGCAACATATGAGGAGAGTCAGTCACAAGCACAATTTGCTTGATCCCTTGTGGTTGTAGAATTGACGCCGTAAACAGAGCATTTTCTTTAGTTGTTTGAGAACAGTGTTCTTCGTTTAAAGCCTCTGGAGGAACACCTTTTGCTTTGAGAAGCTCAATGATTTCTGATCCATCTCCCGCACCACTCGCAAAAATCAAAGGTGCGCGATGAGATTTCCAAAGAGCTGCCGCAACTTCAACCCGCGAATTTCTAAATATTCTCCCACGACCTAACACGACAATTGCATCTGTATTTGTACCAGGATCTGAGGGTATAAATGTCACTAATCCTTTTTTTGCTAGCGCAATGGTTAAGGGAAAAGTTGCACTAAAATAAACCACTAATAAAACAATTCCCAATCCACTTAATGAACGCTTCCACCACAATCGCGGAATGATCCAAGGGATAAAAGTTAAAGCCAAAAGTGCCAACACAACTACGCTTGGTGTCATCAGCCATTCAGAAAACATTGACTTCCACACAAGCCACTGGCTTACAGGGCGATCGCACAAAGCTGGATCTAGCATTGAAGTTCACTTTTCAAAGTATACATGCTCTTTGTTTAAGCATTCAGCCGTCATACATCAACAATCAGCATGCTTAGCTCTTGATACTCTAGTTGTGTCACCTTCTTCTACAAAATTCACGAGCATAGCTGACTGCTGACGGCACGATAGATGAATGCTTAACTCTCTGCCATAGTGACATATGCCTCTATTAATTGCCACTTTTTATAGTGTAAGATTGACTTTTGCCAACTCCCTTATTTTTTATTTTAACTAATTTTTAATATCACAGATTGATCAGTAAAGTTCTTTAGTAGCAAGATAAATAAGGGTGTTCCATTTACTCTCTCTCGATCATCACTCTTATCAGAGTTGTGCCAAAAAATATGTATAAAGCTTTTGTTTAGGTTGGGAATGAGTGATTGGTGATTGGTAATTTAGATGAATTTCTTGCCCATTCTCGAAGGGTTTCATTTGGATACAAGTCATAGACTTAGACAGCTTGCCTCTTTATCTACCTATCGATAGGTATCATTTTCATCAAGATATGTACTTAGAATTAAACAACTTCATATGCAGACGGTGCTACTATTTTTTCGGAGTTTATTTGGAATAAGATATATTTTAATATACTAAAATATTAGCTTTAGTACCAGTAGGATTACTAATTATTAAAGTTTTGCTTTCTTAACAACAACAATTTCCGTAATTCCAGATACAAACTCATAGTAGACCTTAAATATATCTAACTTTGATAACCTTTGAACGAATCAAACACATATTTTTCTGCAACTTTCCAATAACGTGAAAAGCGCTTAAGGTCAATATAACCGTCATAATCAAACAATGGTTCAACGTCAAGCACTTCTAGTTTCACAGAACGTTCGAGTGTGTCGCAAATGCCATCAAAGCGAGGGCTAGGACTGTTTGCTGTTACAATTTTGTCAGCATTATGTTCTTTGACAAAAGCAAAAATTTCTTGTGCCACATCGCCGCGCCGAATTACGACGGGTAACTCTAGCAAGCATTCATAGATAAAGGTGAGGCGCTTCAGACTAAGTTGCCATTCTTCTATTAACGCATCGTCCCAAACCCATATAGCAGGCGCGTCGGGATATTCTTGAAGTGCGGGGTTTTCAGAACTGAGGCAATCTCCGTGTACCCAAACAATTGATGTAGCCATTAAATTTTAGATTTCGGATTACTAGTAGTGGGTAGCGGAATTAAAAATTAAAAAGGCTGATACTAACTGCCAATCTAGCGTCGTTTGTTTCCACGCTGCCAATTTTGGCTATTTAGTTGTTTGGTGAATTCACCTTGAGGAAAAAGCCGGTGTTCTATTTCTTCATAGCTGCCCTCAAAGTCACAATGCCCATATAGAGAGCATTTACG
>CAZZVG010000920.1:0-3547 GCA_964657295.1 Iningainema sp.
TAGATAGAACTACCTTTTTATCCAGTTTATATCATTATCTAGCTGCCCATATATTGGGTCTATTTATATAAATTAAAAGGTTTGTCTAGTATGGAGTATTTCGGTATTTATACTCTAGCCAATGATGTGGTTTACGATCAATTAGTAGCATTACTGAATAGTATTGAGCTAAATATCAGTACAGATATTCCTGTTTGCGTGATTCCCTATGATGAAAGACTAAATCAGGTGAAATCGGAAGTGAATTCTAGAAAGAATGTCACACTTTACGATAATTGGGAGTTACTGCAACGCTGGGATAAGTTTGCCGAAGAAGTTTGGGCGGTTCATCCAGCAGCAACACAGACAAATTTAGTCTATAACACGGCTTGGTATAAAAGTCCGTTACTGAGAAAGCTAGCTGCTTTTGATGGAGAGTTTGATAAGTTTGTATTTTACGATGCTGATAGTTTAGCGATGAAACAGCTAGATAATGTTTTAGAAAAGCTAGAAACTTATGATTTTGTTTTTGACGACTGGGAACACGGAAAAGCTAGAGAATTTACCGCTTTAAATTTATCATTAATTGAACAATCAGGTTTATACAAGGAAGAAGATATTCGTTCTAAGTTGCATTGTTCTAGTTTTTTTGCTTCAAAAAAAGGGATCTTTACATCAACAGAAATTCAGAAGATGAAACAACTCTTAATTGAACAAGGGGAAATCTCATGGATTCCGCGTTGGTGGGATGATGCTTTTTTGTTCAATTATCTAACATTGCGATGCGATCGCCCACTTTTTAACTTTACTCTTAGTCCCAACGGTCAAGATAGAACTGGCAACTGCGCCAATGCCGATCCGTTTGTCAATATTAACAACGTTCTTTACAACCAAGACGGATTAAAACCCATTCATCGTCTTCATTACATGAATTATTCTGCTACCAAATTTACTCAATTGTGTCAAGGCGAAGATGTTGACATCCGTTACAAAGAAGAGTTTCTACACTATCGTTTTCTTAAACAACCAGATTTGAAACCAAAACAGCTAAAATCACCTAGCATTGCCACCAAAACCAATCGATTTCTTAAAAAAGCTATAAGTAAAATTAAAATATAATTTTGTGAAAAACTTATAAAGGCAGTCCCTCTCGTAAACTGGAGAGAGGAAAAACTGTAGAACGGGAAACGAGTTAACATTAGATATATAATCCTGGTATTTTTGTCAGTGCGATTAGCTCTTTCTAGATGTCAAGCTGTTGTGCAGCATATACGAGCATCTAAACACCTACTTATACAGTGACAAAATATGAGCTATGAATTTACTTTTGGTAAAAGTTACACAAGAAGGGTTTTATAAATTGCTTCGCCGATAGGGGAACAATAAGTCCGGAAACTTGAAAGATTTAGCAGTATGGTTAGTACACAAGTCAATATTCCTGGATATCGTATTAGCGAGGAAATCTACAAAGGTTCTAGAACCTTAGTTTATCGCGGATATCGAGAAATTGATCAAAAGCCTGTAGTAATTAAGCTGCTGAAAAATTCCTATCCTAATTTCAAAGAACTGTTGCAATTCCGCAATCAGTACACTATCACTAAAAACCTTGACCTTGCTGGAATTATTCAAACCTATAGTTTGGAAAGCTACAACAACGCTTATGCTCTAATTATGGAAGACTTTGGCGGCATTTCTCTCAATGAATATACTGCCAATTCACCTCTTTCCTTACCACACTTCTTGAACATCGCTATTCAAATTGTCAGTATTTTAGAGGGATTGCATTGTCATCAAATTATTCACAAAGACATCAAACCAACGAACATCCTGATCCAGCCAGAGACTCAACAAATCCAACTGATCGACTTTAGCATTGCCTCTCTCCTAGCAAGAGAAACTCAAACTCTTAGTAACCCAAATATTTTGGAAGGAACTCTTGCTTATCTCTCGCCTGAACAAACTGGACGGATGAACCGGGGAATTGACTATCGTAGTGATTTCTATTCTCTAGGCGTCACCTTCTTTGAACTCCTGACTGCTAAATTACCATTTGAGTGCAATGATCAGATGGAGTTGGTTTATTGCCATCTTGCCAAGCTTCCTCCTTTTGCTCATACTATTAATCCTAGCATCCCTTCCGTAGTTTCAGAAATTATCTACAAACTGATGGCAAAAAATGCTGAAGACCGTTATCAAAGTGCCTTAGGATTGAAGTATGACTTAGAAACGTGCTGGCGACAATGGGAAGCTCAAGGGGGAATTGTATACTTTGAATTAGGAAGTCGGGATATATGCAAGCGCTTCCTCATTCCTGAAAAACTTTATGGTCGAGAAGCAGAGGTGGAAAACTTACTCGCTAGTTTTGATCGTGTGGTGAACCCTCCTCAGAAAGAGCAGCATAGCGGAACCGAAATTATGTTAGTCACAGGTTTCTCTGGGATTGGTAAAACTGCTGTAGTCAATGAAGTTCACAAGCCGATTATCAAAAAACGGGGTTACTTTATTAAGGGTAAATATGACCAATTTCAACGCAATATACCTTTTTCTGCCATAGTACAAGCATTGCGTGATTTTGTGGGGCAATTACTTTGTGAAACTGATATTAGCATTGAGCATTGGAAAAGAAAAATTTTAGAGGTTTTAGGAGATAATGGGCAAGTCATTATTGATGTTATTCCTGAATTAGAAACGCTTATTGGGAAACAACAACCTGCTCCTGAACTCAGTGCTAATGCTGACCAAAATCGTTTTAATCTGTTGTTTCATAAATTTATCCAACTCTTTACTAATCAAGGACATCCTTTGGTAATATTCCTTGATGATTTGCAATGGGCAGACTCAGCCTCATTAAACTTAATACAGTTATTAATAAGTGAAATATATCCTTGCCATTTATTACTGATTTGTGCTTATAGGGATAATGAATTTTTGACTACACATCCAATAAAGATGATGTTAGATGAAATCAAACAAAAAGGAGCAAATATTAACACTATCGTTCTCAATCCTCTTCAACAAGATGATTTAAATCATTTAATTTCTGAGACTCTTCATTGTTCTCTAGAATTTGCTTTACCTTTAACACAATTCGTTTACGAAAAAACTAAAGGAAATCCTTTATACTGCCATCATTATCTTAAAAAATTACAAGAAGATGGATTAATATATTTTAATATTGAAGTTGGTTATTGGCAATATAATTTAGCACAAATAAGAACGTTAGGTTTGAGCGATGATATATTAGAATTGATTATATTACAGCTGCAAAAACTTCCAAAAAATACTCAGGAAGTCTTAAAATTAGCAGCTTGTATTGGTAACAACTTCGATTTAAATACACTGGCAATTGTCTATAAAAAATCTCAATTAGAGACAGCATCAAACTTATGGAATGCTTTACAAGAAGGATTTCTAATCTCTTCCAATAAAAGTTATAATTTGTGGCAAGATACTTCTCTCATATCCGGTCAATTTTTAGATGAACGGGGCTTACAAAACCTGAGTTTTAACAAAGAGGATTTAATAGTTAATTATAGTTTTTTGCACGACAGAGTACAACAGGCTGCTT
>CAZZVG010000921.1:0-3541 GCA_964657295.1 Iningainema sp.
GTTCTTGTTCTGCGCGTGTTCGTTCTTGTTCTGCGCGTGCAAGTTGAAGTTGAGCAATTTCTTCTGCTGTCAAATAGCGATTGGAATTGCTATCGTACCAAGACAACAGTTCCTGTGGAATACCTGCAACTATACCTCGGTGTCGTCCAATGCCCAAACCCACTTCCGGCATCCAGTAGGGTTCACCTATTTGCAATTGATACTCAGCATCTACGAGCTTATACACTTCAAACGGTTGATGCTGGTCGCGCCGCCAAAATTCGGGATTGTAAATCACATAGTACAATACACCGAGTTTTCTGTAGATCTCCAACTTCTCATCATATTCACCTCCAGGAGAGTGGGAAACCATCTCCAAAGTGAATATTGGAACTACGAAGTTTTCTTCCCAAACTGCGTAACTTCTGCATCTATCAGAGTTAGGAGTTCGCTTGAAATCTGATACCAACTAGAGTCACCTACTATTTTTGTGATTGCTGTGGTATTCAGTTTCTGGGAAGGGGGACGCTCTAGACCAAGTTCTGACAAGATGGCACCAGAGAATGAATCTTGGGTTCGGACAATAATTTTCCCAAGAGAGATATGCACAACAGATACCCGAGTCTGTTTCAGTTTCTCGCCCATAGACGCTCGAAACTTGGCTACCCGTGCATTGTAGAGCGCTACTATTTGTTTTGCTGACTCCTCCGTTTGACCCAGTGCTTGAGCTACCTCTATAAATGGCTGTTTCCATTTTGTGTCATTTTTTAGCTCGTACACAAAAGTAGGTGCAATGTGTGACCAGACGCTATAAAGTTCTTGTAACAAACCTCGACTGCCCACCAGCAAGTCGGGTTTAAGAGCGAGAACCTTCTCAATGTTGGGTGGATCGCCAATACTTAGGTCAAATCGCTGCCACTCCGAGCGCATACCTCTTTGGTAATAGCCACAAAGTTTCACCCCCAAGAGCATAGCCACTTCCGTAGAATACCCATTGAATGACACGACCCGTTGGGGATGCAGAGGAATAGCCGTCTCACCAAGAGCGTGTTTGACTATGCGGACATCTACTTGGGATGGTAATTTATTTAAGGGAATGTGTAGTAGTGTCCACGAGTGGCAAGCACATAGTGGCAGAAAGCAGAACAACGCAATTAGGACTTGCCGCACTATTAAGCTAAACCATTTCAGCATGAATTTCTCAAAAGTGATACCCCAGCGAAAAGATTACCGTGAAAGGGGTTCCATAATACACTTGCACATTACGGACAGCACTGTCAAAATACTTAATGTCAAATAGATTCTGGAAGTTGAGTGCTGCATCGAATTGTCCTCTACGATAATAGAGGGCGGCGTCGGTGCGGACATAACTGGGCAACTTAAAAGAATTAGCTAAGTCCCCTTCGCGATCGCCCACATAAAACAAACCGAAACCAGCGCCTAACCCTTTAAGGTTCCCTTTGGGAATGATGTAAGTTGTCCAGAGGCTAGCTTGATTTTGCGGCGCTAGGTTAATTAGGTTGCCGACGATGGGGGGGGTGGAATTATCCTTGGTCACGCGGGGATCGGTATAGGCAAAAGATGCGATCGCATTCCAGCCTGGTAAGATTTCACCCGTGACAAACAACTCTACACCCCGACTCCTTTCCTCTCCAGTAGCAATAGAAAAAGCAGTATTGTTTAGGTCAGTCGTGAGGTTGTTAGTTAGGGTGAGATCGTACAGAGCTAAGTTAGCTGAGAGTTTATCACCAAGCAAATCTGCCTTGACGCCCACTTCGTATTGAGTCCCGCGCTGCGGTTGAAACGGATTGTTACTAGCACTAAGACCAGTCTGTGGAACGAAGGAGCGGCTATAGCTTGCATAGAGCGATATTGGCTTGATAGGCTGATAGACTAAGCCCACACGGGGGCTAAACGCTTCGCTCGAAATCGAAGTTGAGGTGGGAGTGGGAATTTGGTTAAAACTTCCATTCTCTGCCCAGTCATAGCGAGCACCCAAAACCAGTTTGAGGTTAGAAAATAATTTGATGACATCTTGAGCATACACACCCAGGTCATCAACTCTATTTCCACCCCGAAACATGCTACGAATGCTACCTCTTATTGGTTGCTGATAAACAGGATTAAAAATATCAACCGAGGGAGCAGCGAAAACCTCTTGAGACCCATGATAATTGTACCAAGCATATTCCGTCCCGATTAGGAGTTGGTGTTCAAAGCTTCCTGTATTAAACTGCCCTGTGACCTGAGTATTCACATCATATGCATTATAGAGACCTGGTGTAGGGTTAGTAATTATATTTCCGTCTAGTATCCTGTCATTTGATTCTAACTTGGTAGCAAATAATCGAGGGTTGTTATTTGATTTCGTCAGGATTGCCTGAAAGGCATTCTCTACTGACCAGTTCTCACTAAGGCGATGCTCTATTTTGTAGCTCAAGCGAGTTTTTGTAATATCTTGAGACCCAGGATATCCAATAAACGCCCGTTTTGTTGCACTACTGATGCGGATGGTGCAACTCTCTCTCCCACTACCCGCACTTGGACGGTACTATCATCCTGTTGGGTCACATAAATATCAGTAATTCCCGGTTGGGGATTACTGATATGATACTCTTGACCTTGGGGTAATTCCAACCGTGTGTTTTTGATCCAGATCAAATATTCATTACCGAAAGCTGGTACAGTTAGGATTTCTTCTTGTGCCTGAATTGGTGTAGTTAAAATTACCTGTATCCCAGTTTTTGTGGGGACAAGCTTGATCTGAGTCACTGGCACAACTCGTGTAGGTGGCGGTGTTTGAGTAGGTGTACTCGGTACAGGCGACTGTACTAGTAGATCCAGAGCACTCCTGGTAAAATGCTCCCTTTGATTCAGATTATGAACAACTAGGCGTGGGGAAAGTTGACCCTTAACTGGCGTTGAGATGAAAGCAACGAAGCCTGCAACAAGTCCAAAAAAGATTGTCTCAAAAATTATTCTATTAATTTTTTTCACACTCTCACACCCATATGACGACAATGGGATAGTTGGTAATGAGTTTTTTGATTACCAATTATCCAAATATCTATGAAGAAATATGCTCAAAGATTATCTACCTGATGCTAAGTTTTAGCCATCGGTAGGCATAAGGCATTATTCCTGTGAACATCCCCAGTTAGTTAATTTAGATTGAAAGCATATTATCAGATAACTGTGTCCCTTACCAATCTTTTTAGTAATAAACCTCTGACATTGGGATGACCCTTACCAAAAAAAGAAGTAAGTAAGACTTGTTTGGGTCGGAAGCCGTAGTCGCCGTTGTGAAAAGTCACTTCAAACATTTTGGCAACACAACCTCGCCAACTCCTTGGGTTCAGGTACGTGCGATCGCCTGTTTTCCCCTTTTTTCCCAAATACATTTTTTGGTTATTTTGTCAATGTCTAAATTATGATATCAAATCCGCGCTTCTCCGAAATAATTTCTCCTTCCTCTGTGTCCTCTGCGCCTAGTAAAGTTTTTTTATCATTCATATCAAATCCGGTTAAATGAACACACAAACGGTAGGGGCACAGCACTGCT
>CAZZVG010000922.1:0-248 GCA_964657295.1 Iningainema sp.
TTTAGACTATCTTGAGCTAGAGACAATCAGAAAGCGGAGCAATCTAACAGTAGAGGAAGCCACTACCCTGGCTGAAGAGATAGATCGTGATATGTGGTCAAAAATCAAGCAGAAATTTGTAGGATAGCGGTTAGTGTCTGTACAACAGCCAATTGTCGTTGATACCAACATTTTGTTCTCAGCATTGCTAAGTAGCCAATCTAGTTTTGCTAAAATACTTCTAGGTTCAGATTGTCGTTTTTTAGTTT
>CAZZVG010000922.1:267-3537 GCA_964657295.1 Iningainema sp.
CTATTTAAACGCAAGGAGAAGTTAGTCAAAGTAAGTCTTCTATCAGAAGATGAAATAGTGCGAATTTACCAAATTATTCTGCGACGAATTAATCTCTATAAAGAAGACTTAATTACCCCCAATAATCGAGCAGCAGCCTACGCCTTATGCAAGGATTTTGATGAAAGCGATACCCCTCACATAGCACTAACATTGGAATTAAAAGGCTTGTTGTGGACAGGGGATAAAAAACTCAAAGAGGGATTGAGACAAAAAGGCTTTAATCAATTCTTAGAAGTCAGCAATTTATAGGAAATTTCCATTGAGATACCTTAGTACCTAAAATAACAATTTGTATACAGTTGAATAGTTGTTCAATGATTGTATTATAATATTGGTAGTTAATTTTGTCACCTTGTCTTTAAAGCTGCCATGACTCAAACTCCTTCCCTCAAAACCCAGTTTTTGCAAGTTGATGGCATGGACTGCGGTGGTTGTGCGTCTACTATCGAAGCCAGCTTGCAGCAGTTACGTGGTGTTATGGAAGCTTCAGTGAGTTTTGCAACTACAGAAGCTAAAGTATCCTATGACTCGGCTCTCCTAAATGAAACTGAAATAATAAATCGCATAACTGCTTTGGGTTATAAGGTTAAACTGAATGGTGAAATAACGCCCCACAATCACACCAACTCCTGTGACGGCGATCGCCATCATGTTGAAGTGGTTTCTACTAAAAAGCTCCAGGCACAAATCGGGGGGATGGACTGTGGCAGTTGTGCCAAAACTGTTGAGGTTGGCTTGCAGCAAATAGCAGGAGTTTTGTCGGCATCGGTCAGCTTTGCCACTGAAAGATTGCAGGTGTCGTACAACCCGCAACAGGTTGATGAAAAGACAATTTATGACCGAGTTCGCACTTTAGGTTATACGGTTGAACAGAGTAGTGATCTCCAGTACCACAAGGACACCAACTCCTGTAACGGCGATCGCAATCATAACCACAAACACGTTGAAGCCGCTTCTAGTAAAAGGCTACAAGTGAAAGTTAACGGAATGGATTGCGGCAGTTGCGCCAAAACGATTGAAGTTGGCTTGCAGCAGATGGCAGGCGTGAGGGATGTGTCGGTTAACTTTGCGACTGAACGATTGCAACTGTCCTACGACCAAACTCTTGTGAGTGAGACAGCGATCACTGACAGGATTAGAAGTCTGGGGTACACTGTTGGGGAAAGTTCCCACGATGACGATCACCATGCTCATTCAGTCCCCAAGCCCTCTCAAAATCCTGCTCCGCCAAACTGGAAATTCTGGATTAGCAACCGCCGGGGACAGAGCGTAATTTTAGCGGGGATGGGATTAGTCCTGGGCTTAATCGCTCAATATTTTGCCTTCCCCGTTTGGATAGTACGGGGTTTTTACAGTATTGGCATCATAGTTGCTGGCTACCCTATTGCACGGGCAGGTTTGTTTGAGTTACGCTTGCGCCGTGCCGATATGAATTTGCTGATGACCATTTCAGTCATTGGCGCAGTCATTTTAGGGGATTGGTTTGAAGGGGCGCTTGTCTTATTTTTGTTCTCCTTAGGCACAACACTGCAAGTTTTCACCTTTGGGCGCACCCGTAATGCTATCCGCAGCCTAATGGATTTGACTCCGCCCACGGCTACCGTCAAGAGGGGAAATAAAGAAGTTACTGTAACCGTTGAAAGTGTTCAAGTTGGTGAAATTTTAACGATTCGACCAGGACAGCGCGTAGCGTTAGATGGCATAGTCATTTCTGGTACAAGTGCGATTGACCAATCCCCGATTACCGGAGAGTCAATTCCAGATGATAAAGCTCCTGGCGATACAGTCTATGCTGGAACATTGAATCAGGAAGGTTTTTTAGAAGTAAAAGTTACCCATACGTCGAACGATACCAGCGTTGCTAAAATTATCAATTTGGTGGAACAAGCGCAAGGAAGCCGTGCTCCTTCTCAGCAGTGGGTGGAGCGGTTTGCAGAAGTTTACACCCCAATTGTGATTTTAGTTGCAATTCTCATTGCTGTCATTCCGCCTTTGGCATTTGCTCAACCTTTGAACGTTTGGTTTTATCGATCGCTGGTTATGTTGGTAATAGCCTGCCCTTGTGCTTTGGTGATTTCTACTCCTGTTTCCATTGTCAGTGCTATTGGTGCGGCAACCCGTCGAGGCGTTTTATTCAAAGGGGGTTATGCTCTAGAAACAGCCGGACGCTTGACTAGCCTTGCTTTTGATAAGACTGGCACTATTACGCAAGGGTTACCTGTTGTGCAGCAGGTTTATGACTTTGGGAAGGTGAGTGCAAATATGGTGTTAATGATTGCGGCTTCATTAGAGCAACGCTCAGAACATCCACTGGCGAAGGCAATTGTGACAAAGGCTCTTGAGGAAGGGATAGAGTTAGAAACACCGCTTAACTTCATGGCATCACCTGGTAAAGGGATTCAAGCAAACTTTGGTGAGTCATTATACTTTGTTGGCAATAGACGGTTGTTTGCAGATCGGGGTATTCCCCTGTCTCAAAAAGCTGAATCTGTGTTAGCGGAAATTGAAAATTTCGGTCAAACCCCGGTGCTGGTGGGGACAAACCAGGAGTTATTGGGAGTCATTGGTTTAGCAGATGGAATCCGGCTGTCAGCAACAGAAGCAATCCGACAGTTGAAGCAGGCTGGGTTAAAGCAGTTAGTGATGCTGACAGGCGATAGGACGATTGTTGCCAAGCAGGTTGCTCAACAAGTTGGTATTACAGAGTATCAGGCGGAACTGTTACCTGAAGATAAGCTGCAAGCCATTCAAAATCTGAAACGTATTGGGATCACAGGGATGGTTGGAGATGGCATTAACGATGCTCCAGCCTTGGCTGCGGCAGATGTTAGTTTTGCTGTGGGCGGAATTGATATTGCCATAGAGACAGCTGATGTCGTATTAGTAGGAAGTGATCTGAGACGACTTGCTTATGCAGTGGATTTAAGCCGCCGCACCGTGTCTGTGATTCAACAGAATGTGGTCTTTTCTCTTGTCTCAAAGGCATTGTTTCTGCTGCTAGCGACGTTTGGCTTTGTTGGGTTAGCCGTCGCTGTTTTGGCAGATACAGGAACTTCCTTGCTCGTTACGGCAAATGGAATGCGGCTATTTAGCTCAACCGGGGCTTTTAGCCGTGCAAAAAAGGATTGATATTTTGTTTAACGTTAATAGACATCTCCAGAAATCACGTAGTCGGGGCGAACGGCCCTGACGCTCGTTCGCCTTTGGCGTCTCCCCTTGGGAGAAGAC
>CAZZVG010000923.1:0-3532 GCA_964657295.1 Iningainema sp.
AGCAGTGACAGCATGGTCGGTTAATAAAGCATGAATTAGAAAGCGAGTTTACTGTTAGCTATCTACAGAGAGTGATTGCGGGTTTTCACCGACGACACTTAAATAAAAAGCGATTAATTTGGACGCAAGGTTGTTTTATTTGAGGTGATAGCGATCGCGTAAATTTCTTGCTTTTGTAGTGGCAGTAATAGCTGCTTTGAATTGAAGGAGTGAACCAATATGGTTTTGGCTGGTTAGTTGTCCATACCAGTCCACAAAGTCGCTGTATAGAGCGATCGCTTTGTTCGTAAAGTGGTAAAGACTTTTAATCCAAAATTATGAGATGAAGAGGCTGAAAATTATTGATAATGCTGAACTCAATCATTCAACTAATGTTACCTCCTTTGATTTTTATTGGACTAATTTATATTTTCGTTATTGTCATCCGTATCATCAAGCAACAGTCATCCAAAAAATATCACCAATCTTCCCGATTCTCTTTATCTTCTCTAGCATTTAGCCGTCTGCGACGTATTAAATCCAAATATTTATTAGGTTATACTCTACTGATAATATTATTAATTTATCAGGGCAATCAGCGTCTAATTAATGATTATACTGGTGATATATTGACTCGTGTAATATATAATCCTAAACCAGGCTCAGAGTCACCTTGGCCGTGGCAAGACGATAAAATTCATCCAATTGTTTCCAATATGCCATCAAGCGTGGAAACAAGTATTGAATCCGTTGCTAAATATATTGCTCAACAGGAACCAAATGCGTACTTTCGAGTTAAGGCGTTACATGATTATGTGGCTAATCGAATTACCTACGATTTAGACGTGCTTAAAACGGGAATACGACATCCTCAAGATGCTCAAACTGTTTTTGCAACTCGCAAAGGAGTTTGTGAGGGCTATGCTAATCTCTTTAGGGCATTAGGGCAGGCTATCGGCGAAGATATTGTCGTGGTAGTGGGGAAAATTCGCCGGGATCAGGCTCCTAAAGACTTGATTCCTGTTACATTAAGACTTATACATTCTGATTATGATTGGACGCTTCATGCTTGGAACGCAGTTAAAATCTCAGGTAAGTGGCATTTAGTTGATGTGACTTGGGACGACAGTAAAACGAATTATAAAGCCGAGTATCTCATGGCTCCTCCTAAAGTGATGAGTATGAGTCATTTTCCTCATCAGTTAAGTTGGCAACTTCTGCCTCTTTCTGAAAATTACGCTACTTTTGAAAAAAACCCTATACTAACACCGCATTTTTTTATCGAGAGACTAAAAATGATCTTCCCAAATCAATATGAATCAGAGGTTCAAGGAACTGCTTTCATTACGATTGAGAGTCCTCGAAGTTACCAGAGAAAAATTTTAGCCTTCTTTGCTAAAGAAGAAAATAAGCTTTTACTCTGGGACAATCAAAAAAGGAAAACAGAAGATATCAAGAAGTGTCGGACTCAACGGGATGCAGTCGGAAAAACCCAAATTTCCTGTCAGTTTACCCAGCCAGGAGTTTATCAAGTTTTTCTGTATAGTCTTGGACAAACGCGAGAAGATATTAATGATATCGGTCAGCTAAAATTTCATGCTCTTTAGGAGTTATAGCGCTTCTCATTTGAATAAGGTACACGGGTAGGGGCATAGCATTGCTATGCCCCTACGAGTATCTGTACTTCACTCAATTGAAAACTGCTATAGGATTCCTATTTGATTTTTGAAATACACGTAAGGTGAACAATGCCCACCCTACACTACTTAATATTTTTCACGCTATAGGCGCACGGATTTCTATATAAATCAATACTATAGCGATCGCAAATTGGTATTAATCATTTGTGACAAGTTTAGGTGATTCAGAAGGCTGTTAACGAAAGTCAAGTTAAGAAACCAATTGAATAATACCCCATTGTCCATTTGTCAACCAAGAAGGGTCATTTGCAACTTGCGCGATAACTTCTGGCTTCAGACCAGCGACTACTTCCGATTTCAGGGTGCGTAAGGCTACCATCGGGGCGGGTAAGTAGGAAACTATATCTGCAATATTTGTCGTAAAATCCCAGTGGCGATCGCCTAATAAGCGGCGATAATTTGCGTCTCCTTTGACGACCATTAAACTTGAATTTGCTAATTCCTCTTTGAGTGATGTGGGAATTTCCCAAAATGGTAATGGCGATGTCCAAAAGTTATTTTCAGACAGAACTAATCGCCCTGATGCCATATTTGCTTGCAATCTTTGGGTAAGAGATTTAACCTGAGGATGGCTAACAGTGGCTAAAAAATCCGTTGTATCATGCACATCCTGAATCATCGCATCAGATATAAAAGTTGGATGAGGCTTTAAGTGTAGGTAAATTTGACTCACCAACCCACTACCTAATAGAAAATCTACCAAACATAAATCACAAATAAGCTCAAAACCAGCATTATCAATCACAAAATCAATGCGTCCCCCCTGAACACTGGTTAACAATTTGCTGACTAAGAACGCATCATCTACTACAATATGAGTTAGTTGGCTTTGGATATCAAAACGACTTCGGTCATCCTCAAATGCTGACCACAGACTCAAGTCAACTCGATTCCCCCACAAAGCAAAATACAACAGTGCCATCACAGACGCTCTTGTAGGTTTATCTGCTTGCTGTGACTCACCCAACCATTTATCTACTTTACTACACAAAGAGATGATTGAATCAATAGATGCTTTTAAACCCTGAGATTTTTGTAGCTTAAATGGGTCAATACCTTGCCATTCACCAGGACGAAAGTAATTAGTAATTTCTAGAATCAAGCGATAAAAATAAGTTTCTGCAAAGAACCAGGGAACATCAACCCAACGCCGATCCTTGTAAGGTTCTAGATATTTCTCCCAGTCTGGAAAATCTGCACCAATATCATTTAACAAAGGTTGTAAATATCCGGTTGGTAGTTCCGCCGCTAGTTTCTCCAAGCTTTGATTAATCTCGGGAGAAAAATTATTTTCCTCAATGACTCGACGGGCGATATTAGGCATTCGTTTAGTCACTGTCGCCTCAGTGAAAGAACCGACTTCTGACCCTACAAGTGGCGATGGTAAAGGTAATTTTGGGAGATGGGATGTATTCACTACAGACTTCTTTTGTTACCGTATTTTTAGTTATTTTAACCTGATTAAGAGCATGAATTTGACTACTCGCACGGCTTGCGCTTTTCGCTATGAGGTCTTATAATTGATTCAATGACATCACAAGGAAGCAGTGAAGATGTCTAATAAATTCATTCAAGAATAGGTGAGTCAGTGATGTCAGATTCAAAATTTTATGACGAAGCGCTAGACGCACTCTACAAAGCCGCGAAGGCATCTGCCAATTTCGTCGAGGCGGCATTAACATCAAAAGATACTGGTTTTGACCCAGCCTATAAAGAGCGTTTAAAAGTGGCTTTAAAGGTATTAGAAATTACATGGGCGGATAGCGAAGGTGATGACGACGACGAGTCCGAACCACTCCAAACACTAGGTGACAATTAGAGTCAGATTTAGTACCGCAAAGCGGAATTAAAAA
>CAZZVG010000924.1:0-3532 GCA_964657295.1 Iningainema sp.
CATCATCGACTCAGTAAAGAACCGATAGTAGAGAGCTTCATCTTTTTGAAATTGAACTTCTGCGAAAAAGATGATTCTGGGTGTTGCACCCTCAGGAGGCAAAAACACCCCATCAATGCGAAAAGCGGTTTCTTTCACCTCAACCGACTCAAATCGATAGTTCTGCGCCTGTTCAGGATGGTAATCAATGAGTTCAAAGAGTAACCGAGGAAAGCGCTTAAAAATTTGGTAATAAATGGAGTCGCGTTTCACCACTTCATCCTTAAGGTACTCGTTATCGACTATTTACTTAATTCGTAATTCGATCTGGCAATCAGTGTCCGTGGAAGTGCCAAGGCATCTTATGTTCGTCAGTTTCCCAAGGCGCGAAGACGAACGGACAGAATCTTCTTTCGGAATCGCTTCGCAGCTTTGCTCTGGAGGATTCCCCCGCACTCCTGGCGGTCCCAAAAATGCCGCACTGATTCTAGACCACGCTCATCAATGATTACGCGTGTTCTTTGTACCCTCTTTAATTACGAATTACCCTTCGGGTGACGCTCGTTCCGACGCGGGGGTACCCGCTAACGCTTCGCTATCGCTACCGCTTCGCTAACGCAGTCGCCTCTGTCGGGAAACCCTCCTCATGCGCGCTGTCTCACGAATTACGAATTAGTAATTATTTGGTCATGCTACCCCCTTCTCCTTTTTGGGTGAGGGGGATTCTGCTTTATTAACGTATTCCTGAATAAATTCAGCTAGGACATCTGACATAGTTACTCCTGCCTTGGCACAGGCTGCCTTGAAATCGTTGCGTAGCGTCTCACAGACAAAAGCCCTAATCGCTACCGTCTTTTCCTGCATTGGCTCAAATACCTTTTAGACATAATTGACTATTATGCCTAAAAGTCGTTTGGCTAAGATTATTATTACACATGTTGTACATACTGCTTTAAAGCTGTTTATTCATAAAAGTCTTGTGAGACATATTGTATATACTACCTTATGTACTATGCGACCGTTTAAAGACTAAAAACGCTCAAAACCCTACAACAGGGGACTTATACAGAAAGTACCCCTTCATTTTTATGCCTATCGGAGGGTTCATGACAGAAACAGAAGACGTAACCGAACCACTGACCCAAGCCATAAAAAGTTGTAAGTGTCAAGCATCTAGAAGATGCATCCATCGAAATTAGTCGCTTACGACGCCTAAAACAGAAGCGATCGCCAACACGCGCGTCTCGCTCTTGGCTTCTGTACAACTAGCTAGAAAAAGAGGCGCTGCCTCTTGTGACAAAAGGCAGCGCCAATCATAAAGTATTCCTGCATACAGTTGGAATTAGGAAGCAATATGTGAGGCATAGTCTCACACAGGATTTTCGCAGCCTTAGTACTGAATTGCGTAAATCCGTATCGAATTGATTTCGTTGGTGGGGCTATGCCCCAATACGGTTCAGTTAAAGCGTTGATCCCCCCTAGCCCCCCTTTTTAAGGGGGGAACAAGCCCCCCTTTTTAAGGGGGGTTGGGGGGATCTTCAGTCCGTTAACACTACTAACTGAACCGTATTGGGCTATGCCCTAAGTTCTGATAGTTGGTAAGCTCTAGCCCTACCTACACAACAAGATAACGCTACGAATTTATGCAATCGTGTACTTACACTGGCAAGTAGAGAATGGGTTTTTAGTAATGATTAAGGTTTATACCAGCTTCTTTTGCCATAGCGTCCAACCCTTTGACTTCTAGGGTTTTGATTGCCTTGGTAGACAGCTTCAGTTTCACCCAGCGATTACCTTGGGGCCACCAAACGCGCTTGTTTTGCAGGTTAACTTGCTGAAGGCGCTTGGTACGACGGTGGGAGTGAGAAATTGCAAAGGCGTTATTTGCCTTTTTACCAGTTAGTTCACAGCGACGAGACATAGTAATAATCTCCAGATGGGATTTGAATACAACCTTTCTATTTTAGTGATAATATTCCTCTCTCTATAGTCTTGTTAGAGTATGTCTGTACACAAAGAGCGTAATGTAGCAGATGATAGCTTCAGTCCGAGGTTAGACAACGTGTCCAGGTACTCATCAGGTGTTTTTGGTGGATTTTTGAGAGTCCTTCGTTGCTTTTGGGCGGCTGTACAGACCGCTGCCAAGTTAATGTCAATCAGACTTAGGATAAATTCATCCGGGTGCATCGCCTCAACACCATAGGGTTCAAGAGCTTGATCCGGGAAGTCCCTTAGATTGAAAGTAACAATAACACTTGCTCCACAACGAATTGCCGCTGCTAGGACATGGCGATTTCCTGGGTCTGGAAGTTCAATAAGAGCAATCAACTCCTCGTAACCCTTCACCAGACAATCTCGGACATTGGCATTCATCAGATTTTTGGTTCTGGTTAGCTGTTCGAGAGTCAAATCAGGACGGTTTAAGAGAACGTTTCTCATCCACTCTGAATGAATTTCCTCGGTCCAACGCGCCTTAAATAGGTTAGTGAGTGTAAGCCACATAAGGAAATCCCTCAGTGACGCTGGGTATAAGACGCAAGCATCATAGACAGCAGTGAAAGACACTATAGCGACTTAGTATCCCATGTTCAGTTCTTGGGCTTGGGCAGCAAGCTCTTCAAGAGTTTGCATTCGTGCTGCGTCAATTCTGTTTTTGTAGTTAATTACATCTTGGGTTAAAATCCGGCGACGTGTACCAACTTTTCGATAAGGGATTTCTCCTGACTCTAGTAACTCTACTAAATAAGGACGAGAGACTTGAAGAATATCAGCCGCCTCTTGGGTGGTGAGTTCCTTCTTGATCGGGACTATGCTGACAGCATTACCCTCCGCCATTTGAGCCAAAATTTCGACGAGCAAGTTTAATGCTGCTACTGGTATGCTCACACACTCGCCTTGAGTGTCGTCTTGCATAACCTTGAACGTGCAGTGAGAAGGGTTTTTCAGCAGGTATGATGCCAATATTTGGCTACTGGTTCCAGCTAGGGTAGTATCCTCAAGAGTGGGTGCTACCTGTTCGAGGTTTTGGTACTTAGAGAGTATCATATATGTCAGCTATGTCAGCCTCTCAATGTCTACTACCTTCCCTCCTTTAGTGTCAATTCTCAAACGCTGAAAGGTAGAATGGTAATCTGCTATATATTATTTTAGCTGAATTGCGAAACAAGCGAAATGAACGAAAGTGCTCTGGTGTGTTTTCGTCAACCCACCAAACCCAGATATGAGTATCGAGTACAATCATTGCAGGAATTTTCAATCTTCCAACCCGACTGGTTCTGTGGGGTCATCGTAGCGAATGACTTTACCGCGCAAAGGATAAAGATTTGTATCTAGTTGGGTTTTCAGCGCTGCTTGGCGTTGGGGAGTTTGAATAATCACTTCCACAGCGTCCCCGGCATGAAAAGGTAAACCCCGTAGCGTCAGAGTTCCATCTTCAGTTAAAACAGTTTCTACCTTGTGAGCGTTCATTTTTTGACTCCGCTACATATTGGATTATAGGTCAATACGGTTCAGTTAGTGGCGTTTACTCCCTGAAGATCCCCCCAACCCCCCT
>CAZZVG010000925.1:0-3530 GCA_964657295.1 Iningainema sp.
TGTTGAAAGAAATCAGAGAACGTTTACAATTTTTGTTGGATGTTGGATTGACGTATCTTACCATCGACCGTTCGTCTAAAACCTTAAGCGGTGGCGAAAGCCAGCGTATCCGTTTGGCTACGCAAATTGGTTCTCAATTACAACGCCTACAAAGCTTGTTGGCAATGAATATCCAATTATAATCATATTCCTTGAGTAGAAATTGCCTCCCAGAGATTTTTGCCGAAGAATGGGGTGATTAGTTCGTAGTTGCGCTTTAGCGCTCAGAATAATCTTCAGCACTAAAGCGAAACTACGAGCTTATCTTTTATTTATAAGTAATTAAGCAAACGTGATTTTCGACATCGCTTAATCCATGAAATTTAAAATTTGGCAAGTCTATATGGGTAATAGCAAATCTACTAATGGACACCTTCAGAAAAAGAGTCAAGAATTTTTAGCATTGTTTTCTCTGCTAAGCCGTCAATACGCTCCACTATATTACTAAAGGATGTAAACTTACTTTTTTCACGCTCGCTGATTATTTTTTCAATTATTTTATTCTTAATATTCACTCTTTTTAACCTAGAAGTAAGCTCAGGTAAACTAAAAGTATTAACTGCCTCTAATGGTTCAATCGGTTTTGGAACTTTGTTTTCAATTTCCTTTAGTCTTTCATTAACTTTTTGGATTTCTAGCCTAAACTCTGCTTGTAGTTCAATCATGCGGCTTTCACCTCGTGATTCTATATTTTTTATACGAGTCTCTGTGTTAATAAGCCGTGATTCTATAATTGTTGAAATAGAGTTGCTATCAATTGAATGAGTGGATACGCTGGGAAGAGCAGGTTTTGGCTTTCTTAATAATTCTACTTGCTTTATTATCAACTCCTCATTTTCTGGATCAATAATAAATACTCCAATCATCTCACCTTTACGAGGATCTATTTCTCTAGCTCTAGCAGCAGCGTAATACTCAAACTCCCCATCTACTACCTCGTATGATTGCAGACTAGTTCTGCGAACTACAATAGGGTTAATGACTCCTTCTAATTCTAAAATTAATTTAGCAGCCTGTTCTATATCATCATCTGAAAAATTTGAGCGCTCCTGGGCAGAAATAATTTTTTTGACAGCAATAAGTGAAGTAGAAAGTTTCATTAAGCCATTCCTATTTTTTGTAATACTTCTTTTGCTAAGAACTCAAATTCTTGAGCCGAAGTTGACTCGGGTTTAAAATCTAGGACTGACATAGGATTAGCTATCTCCAAATTGCCAACCATCTGAATTTTTTCAGCACACTTAGCCAAATCATCTCTCTCGTAAATAATAGTATCCATGACATTCAGACCATACCTCTTAGGAATTACCTCTAATCGTTGTGGTAAAGTATGTTTTACAAATTGGTTGTTGGTCGATATTTTACAAGCAAGAACTCCTATAATCTCTACAGGTTGTTTTCTGATCTGCTTTCTATATGCATTAATAGTTTTGAGAAATTCTTTAACATTTATTAATCCTTGATTAGCAAAAGGCTTCAAGTCCGATGGAATGATGAGAAAATCTGCGGCTATCAAAGCAATTTTTGCGTAAAGATTTAACGAAGGGGGTGTATCAATCAGTACGACATCGTACTTATCTTCGACTTCTTCAAATTTCTCAATTAGTATCATCCTGCTATAATCAAGACTAATTAAATCATTTTCATACTTCATCAAATCGATGTGTGCGGGAACTACATCAATTTCGGGATTACTGAAATTGGAACTTCTGGCTATTTCTGAAATAGGATAAAATTCTTCTGATTGCAAGATATGTAAAATATTAGCGTCTTTTATATCATCAAACTGTTCATCATCAAATTTGACTAATCCTGTAGCAAATGTAGTGTTAGCTTGGCTGTCAAGATCAATGACTAATACTCTTTTCCCTTTCTTACGAATAGCAGCCGCAAGATTGACTACGGTTGTTGTTTTACCTACACCACCTTTGTTGTGATATATTGCAATTACCTTCATTGAATATTGCCCCTTGTTGTCAGAATTAGAATGAGAAGTTTTTTGAGTCTAGGTTATATTTTTATAATTACATTTTTTTGCTCTCTCTTCTTTATTTACTTTTGGAAAACTATTCCTACTAAGTAGCATTCATAAATGAGTGCTGAAAATTCTTGTTTGGATAAACCGCTAAGCGCGAAGCCATGCTTGGAGAGCTTTAGACGCCAAGAAGCGAAAAGAAACAGAGAGATAATTTCATAACTGATGTGCAGACTACTGTATCATATATTCTATTTTCCACTTGTTTGCTAGAACATAGAAATACTAGCTGAATATCATCGTTTCTGACATTTATATAAATTCTGTGCACGCATTTTCTAAGTCCAATACGGTTCAGTTCAGATAAACTAGGTATTCTAAGAAAGCGGGTTCTCCTACGGAGTAACCTACAATTTCTCCCTGTAGCTGGGTTAGCCATTCCATGAATCGCGTTCCTGATTCACATACTCTTGAGCATCAATTCCATTCGGTGATTTCTTTGCCTAATCCTTCTAATTCAAGAATGCTGCGCTTTGGCTTGGGCGTCATTGTCACCCTTTGTCGAATTAACCTTGACAAATCCTCAATCAGCCGCATTTGCTCTTCAGGAGTGAGGCTTTCAGCTAGATGCCGTACCTCATTATATGTAGACATAAAATTTCTCCATTAATTCTCTTGTATTAAGGTATATCTGGGTGGCAGTTGGGTTGCCTGTTGCCAAAAAAAGAACGCAGTAGCACTGATGCCGCCTATAGTGCAACCACATAGAAACAGAAATCGCTTGAACATGCGCCCTTTACTACAATTATGTTGCCTTAAAAATGTTATGTGTGGATCTGAAAAACTGTGAGATTTCATGTACTAATAAGTATTACTGGATATTAGATAAATTATGCAACCGAGAATTGGATCTGCTACGGTTCTATTAGTTGCTTCTTGGATGGCGTCTGGAGTCGTAGCGTCTTCTGCATATAATGCACTAGCCTCATCTCAGTCAGTCAGTGCCAAACCCACGACTGTACCAATTATTGTCAATAAAGCTGAATTCGGGATTTTTAAGGTAAAATCCAACAAAACCGTGAGCTTTCTTCCTACAAACAAAGTCCCACTCATTGAGGGAAATAAATACGGGTGGCGTCTTCAGCTCAAAGACTATCAAGGTGAAGTGACTTGGCGAGAAATCCTACAGCTACCAAAGCACCCAGATACTTGGGGGACAACCGATGGCGAACATTTCTCGATTACCGCACATGGTACTGAGGGAGTTACGACCCGCACACAGTTCATAAAAAATGGTATAATCCAGGACTATTGGACTGTTGTTTCCGGAGATCCAATTGGAAAGCACAAAATAGATATCTATATCAATGAGCGTCGCATTGCTTCTTTTGAGTTCGAGACAATCCCAGCTTCGAGGCAGAAGTCAACTAAGTGGCACAAAGATCTCTAATTTATAATGATGAAGGGCAAGTCAGCCCCTTCTCCCAAGGGGAGACGCTGCGCGAACGGGGAAGTC
>CAZZVG010000926.1:0-3528 GCA_964657295.1 Iningainema sp.
TTAGCCTGGTTCATGCCGCGTTCCTCATGCTCCTTGCAGAATCAATTACTCAAGACACATATGCTAACCACCCGAACGGTCGCTTGTTGCTTAACCGTTACGAGGGTTTTTGGCTGAATTGCCATAACTGCGATCGGACATTTTACGTTTTTTAAGGAAGACTTTGAATATAACTCTCAAGTCTTAGAGCCTACTTGCGATGGAAGCTAAAACGCTTAGGTAAAACATGCGTCTTTAACTTCTCTAACAGCACAACCAAGTTTCTGGTATGACTTTCTCTCTAAAGGATGCAGTTACTGCTTTAGAGATCAGTTCACCTCCTTAATTACCGCTATTGTATGTTGTCTAGCAACATAACGTTAATTAGCTGGTCTAAAAGAGACTCTGTTTGCTAAAAAAATTATCAATTCATACAACGGAATATAACTCTTGGGGGATTTTTTTGGAAATGCTGTTCCGATTGTAGCCTGTTTCACAGAAATTGCACTCTTTTTATGTGCTGACTAAGAAGTCTTTAAATAAAGTAGCGCCTTTTTTGTTGGCAGAACATTGAGAGTGGTCATTTTAGCCCCAAATTTTCTCCAAATCTTTAGTAATTGCAGTAGTCGGGTCATTCTTCACACTTAAGTATACTTGCTTATGTTGCTTCTGTGGTATTCACTAGAACATTAATTACCTAGAAACAACGCATTTTATGTTAACTCAACTCAGAAAGTGAATGCGCGTATGTTTACACTTCTTTTATAAGTTGACGATGCTAAGAGAGAAAACTCTTCTCTTAGCTAGCTACTTGAGAGCAAATAGCTAGCTTGTCACTTTCTTCAAGTATAAGCTCTTTAGGCACTTGCTCTAGTTATGATAGGACTTCTAGGGAAGCACTCCATACTCTCACCTGCGGAGCTGTTCGGTCAATCAGCGCTGTGCTTAACTAATTTGATTCTAATCACAAGTTAGCGCATTATTGAAATTTCCACCTTATGAAACTTGACAAACTCTTTTTATTGTAGACAAAGATATTTTAATCAATAAAAAAAGAATTTAACACTCAAGAATATTGATATTAACCCACCAAGGTACAATTTTGCACTTCAATAAATGCAAAATATACCATAGCTGGCATCGAGCCGCTGAAGAAACTTGTTAACAAAAGCACCTCACTCTCGCTTCACTCTTGACCTATAAGTAAGCAGTTAGAAGCTATGCTCCTTTAACCGGAATGGTTATATGAAGCGATGTTGAACTTGATAATAGTTTGGCTAAACATATTCACCAGTAGTGGTGTTAAGCATCACATAGAATCAAATATACCAAGTAAAAAAAACTTAACAACAATATTATCAATATATTTCACATTTATATGAGTCAATATCTTGTTATTGTTAATACTTTTAACATAAACATTTGCCAAAATGATTTTTTCAATGAATTGAGCGAAAAATGGGAGATTTCAATCCGGTATGTCTGTACATGGGAGAAATCGGAGGAAAAAGCAGTTTTTTCCTCCCTGTACCCATCGCTCAAGAATTGTTCAACAACTGCTAACCTCAAAAAACTTGTTAGGGTTAAGCGATCGTCTTAACTTTACTGTACCTGAACTCCGGCTCATTCTTCGATCTTATATATCTAGATCTAGAAGATTGAGTTTAGAGCCGTAGGTTTCGATAAACTCACGACGCGGAGCAACACGATCGCCCATCAAAATTGTGAAAATGCGATCGGCTTCGGCGGCATCCTCAATTTCCACTTGTTTGAGGGTACGACTTTCTGGGTTCATGGTAGTTTCCCAGAGTTGTGCTGGCATCATTTCCCCCAAACCTTTGAATCTTTGGACAGTGTAATTAGCATTGTCAGGAAACTCATTGCGGACGAGGTTTTGTAGTTCGCGTTCGCTGTAGCAATAGTAGTGATTGCGTCCTCGCTCTACTTTAAATAATGGGGGACAAGCAATGTAAATGTACCCCTGCTCAATCAGCGCTCGCTGATAGCGATAAAAGAAAGTGAGTAACAAGGTTCTGATGTGCGCGCCATCAACGTCAGCATCGGTCATAATGACTATTCGGTGATACCGCAGTTGAGAGGCGTCGAATTCTTCACCCTTAACACCCAAACCCAGAGCAGTGATTAAGGCCTGGATTTCCGTGTTCTTGTAAATTTTTGCATCATCCGTCTTCTCAATGTTAATAATTTTCCCACGTAAGGGGAGGATCGCTTGGAATTTGCGATCGCGTCCTTGCTTGGCACTCCCGCCGGCACTATCCCCTTCTACAAGATAAATTTCCGACTCTTTAGGATCGCGAGTACTGCAATCTGCCAATTTTCCGGGTAAGGGGGAAGATTCTAAGACTGATTTACGCCGCACAATTTCTCGAGCATGACGAGCGGCTTCTGCAGCTTTGAAAGCTTGAATAGCTTTATCTAAAATGGCATCGGCGATCGCGGGGCGAAATTCTAGGTACTCATTAAGAGCTTCTCCCACCAGAGAATCCACAATTCCCCGGACTTCTGTGTTACCAAGTTTGGTTTTGGTTTGCCCTTCAAATTCTGGATCGGGAACTTTGACGGAAATAACGCCAGTCAAACCTTCACGAACGTGTTCGCCACTGAGGTTTGGCTCATTTTCTTTCAGTTTGTTGCGCTTGCGAGCGATGGAATTCAAGGTGCGAGTGAGTACCGCCTTCAAACCCTCCAAGTGCGTACCACCATCAACAGTACGAATATTATTGGCAAAACCCAACAGATTATCTGTGTAAGCATCATCACACCACTGTAATGCCACTTCCACTTGTACCTGATTACGTTCTCCAGCTACATAGACAATTTCCTCATGCAGAGGCTGTTTGTCGCTGTTCATGTAGGCTATGTACTCTCGAATCCCACCTCTGTATTCGTAAGTTTCTATCCTGGGTATACCACTTTTGAGGAGTTCCAAGCGGTGATCGGTAAAGGTAATTTTGACACCTGCATTTAAATATGCTAGTTCCCGCAGACGACTTGATAAAGTGGTATAATCAAACTGAGTGTCGGTCGTAAAGATTTCGGGGTCTGGCTTGAAGGTGATAGAAGTCCCTGTACGCTCTTCTTCGATTGGAGAAACCTGCAGCTCTGTTACGGGGATACCTCGTTCATATCCTTGAGTATGAACCTTTTTATCTCGCCAAACAGTAACATCTATCCTCTCAGATAAAGCATTGACCACAGAAATACCAACACCGTGCAAACCTCCGGAAACTTTGTAGCCACCGTTGCCAAATTTTCCGCCGGCATGTAGTACGGTCAACACTGTTTCCAACGCTGATTTTCCTGTTTGAGGGTGAATATCAGTGGGAATGCCTCGGCCATCGTCTGTCACTGTTACAGAACCATCAGCATTGAGCTCCGCCTCCACATGGGTGCAGTAACCGGCTAAAGCCTCATCCACGGAGTTGTCCACCACTTCGTATACTAAATGATGAAGTCCTCGCGGACCGGTGGTGCCAATGTACATCCCCGGTCTTTTGCGGACGGGTTCCAGACCTTCCAGAACTTGAA
>CAZZVG010000927.1:0-3528 GCA_964657295.1 Iningainema sp.
CCTAGAAAGTAGATCAATAGCTTGTGGCAACATCTCCTCAGTCGGTGGGTTCTCTACCAAAATCCTTAAATGAAAGTCAGGCTCAAGTTTGTCAAGGAACTGCTGTACTTCTCTATTCAAAGCTTTTGCCGCTGCACGATTAAATATGTCTTTATTTGCCCACTGTTGCGATGGCGTTATCTCTAAGGCTTTTTGTAGCCTCTGAACCTCCTGTTCTAGTTGCTGATTCTTTACCTCTAATTGCGTCAATCCTTGGAGATGGTCTAGCGCCGACTGCAGTTGGCTATTCTTATCTTGCAACTGGTCAGTGCGAAAGCGTGCGGCATTCAATTGATCTTGAGCAGCGTTCATCGCGGCTTCTTCTAGTTCGACCTTACGGGCGATAAGTGCATCCCTTACTGCAAGGGCGATCGCTTCATCTAATTCGGCTTGAGAATAAGTCCGAGGAGTTAAATCTATTCCAGCAGTTTGCGCTAGATAATATTCCTCCTCTTCCACTCCATCTATCTCGCTTCCGTCCGGCGAGCTTTGCACCACATAAAATTTCTCGTTGGGTTGTTCTGCTACCGTTTGTTGGTAGACTGTCTCACCTCTGCGACAAATCCTTTCTTTTGTTTTAGGTATTTCCCCCAAGCGTTCCATTTCTTTCCGGGTGGAACGAACAGCGTCTTTTCCGCACTCCAGAAGCTTAGCAACTTCTCGATTGCTCCACCCAACAAAGTTTATATCTGAAAATAAAGCTTTTATCTTGTTTTTAACGCCGTTGGAGGCGATCGCATCCACAATTTTGAGAACAGTATCCCGAATTACCCGAGCGACTGGGCAATTGAGCAGCATCCCCAATCTCAGGACAGCGCGGGGCGACCAGTCATCTTCAACTAAGTCCTCGTTGAACTCTTCATAATGCCTTTCGAGAGTCGCCATAACTTCGGATGGCAAGACGTCAAAATAGTCTGAAACTTCTTGTGTCGTCGCAGTTTCAACAATATTGTTCATCTGCGCCGCGAATACATACTGGGCTTTTCCTAAAATCGCGATCGCCTTTTCTTGAGTCAGTGTTGAAGGAAGAATGTTCATACATTTCCTCCCTTCTTCATAAAATCCTCAGAATTTCCTTGTTTTCTTTCGGTAAGCTTAATCATGTTGTTCAACTGAGGGGGTACAAATCTATTCCCTTGGTCTTTTTTCGGGTTTTTTGTGATTTCAATCACTTACTTTTTTTTATTTGCTTCCTTTTTTAAAAAAGATTTTTTGTGATATAACTTAAAAAGCAAACGAGCGCTCTACACAGAGCTTTTATTTAAGCCCTCTGTAATCGTAAGTTGGCGGTTTCCATATACTGGCAAGTGTCCAGCCCATCAGTATATGGAGTTGATAAACGCTGCTCCAAGATTAGATTTTGGGCAGCGTTTCAAACTGAATAGTAGTTTATTAACTTTACACAATCTTACTCCATTTTTTTGTAAATTTTGTATAAAGTATTTTTTCGTGCATACAAAAAATACTTGGCTGCTTTTTGTGGTTGATTTTTAATAAAAGTATCGACCACATCACAAATGTTCTTATCGCTCTGCGTAGAGCAATAGATAAAATATTTTTATTTCAGAAGTTGGGCAAGTATGGGCGAAGGGATTTTCAAAACCGAACACGGTCAACTAGTAAAAGCCGTAAAGTTTCAAAATAAAGAGATCAGAGGGCATGTCTCCCACGAAACTTACGAATTTCTTTTAGATATTTGGGGAGCAAAAGGACTAGATAAATCTGAAGGATTGCGAGACATGGCGAGTATGTATATCTCGCATTCGGGCAACTTGCAATTGACGGAAAGGTCTGAGCAGATAAAGGCTTTTGCTTTCAAGATTTCAGTGGAAGAAGTGCGCCTCAAAAACAAAGGCGCTTACCAGGCTCGTGAGCGATCGCGTCGCTCACGACTAAAATATAAGCCTGGGGAAGAAGGATAACTGCTTACCATCTGGGGTTAAACCGGGAAAATTCAACAACACTCTGAATCACGAAGAGTTGCGAGCTTGGCTTTGACCCATGCCAAGTTATGCCGCCAATAGGGAAACTCGGCACCAGATTTTTTAATGTTTTTCCAAAGGGCATTACCTATTGGTGACGTCCCATCTGTGGATAAATTCAAGGCATATTTATCACAAAGTCGCAACAAATAGGGTAAAGGAGCAACAACACTTCCACCGCGCTGCTTATACCATGTAACCCCAAAAATATGAACTCGCTTAATTCCCGATTCTGCAATCAGAGGAATAACCGCATTCATAGTTTTGTAAAAAATTGGCAAATAACTTGACTGCCTCCCCAGAATGCACCAACCGCCTAGACCAAGTACGTCTATATTGCGGCAAAAGGGCAAAACTTTCCCAACACAGTCAAAATACTGACGATCATCTACGCCTTGACAACTTTGAACAAGTGTCGTCCCCTTAAGCCGCTGTCTTTGAGAATTTAGATAAGCTACAGCAGAAACCGTTTGAGCGACGGCAAGCTCCCCCTCTTTCACTGACCATCTTTGCTTTTCCCTTTTACCGTCAATAAACTTTTCGTCGATCAGACGGTCATAAGAGACGATGAGAGTCTCCCTTGGTTTAGATCGTAACTTAGAGAGGGTTTCCAATTGCCTAGTAAGCGCGACATCTGGCGTTACGCGAGAATTAGTCAAGACATCTGTAAAAGCTAATGAATCATACAGCAAGGAACAACGAGTGAGATCCACATCTCCATAATCAGGAAGTTTTTGTATTGTTACTTTCTTCCCGTTTCTTTCTTTTACTCTTCCCGGAGATAACTGAATCGCTCCAATAATATTATTCCGTTCCGACTGCCCTCTGTAAGTATAAGTATTAGCCTGGGCATTCACGTAGCAAATAATATCCGAGGGGAACAGGCATTCTCTCAAACCATAAGCTTCACAAAGAAACTCTAAAAGATAAAATTTAAACCTCATTGATTCTTGGCGATCGCTCAACATTCCGTGAGCAATCTTTTCTATATCCAACATAGAAAATTTAAAGTTTTGTTTTTGAAACAGTTCTTGAACGCTTCTCCGGCGGCTCTAAAAGCCTTGCTTCACACTTTGCAAGGTGAAATTGGTAATGTGGTTTAGTGTTCCCGTGCAAGCGAATATCTCGGACTTCGATGCCAAGTCTAAGCATTCCTTCTCTGACCATTATCCTAAGTGTTTCAGCTGAGTCTAGTCCTAATAGGGAATAGGCTGGTGTCGTATCATACCATTGCCTTTCCGGCATCTGGATTTCTGCAAGAAGGATTCTTACGACTTCTCGGATCTGACTTTCAGGGATGAGGCGTTCAGATTTCTCCATTGGGAAACGTTCTTTCAAAACAGACATTCATCAAAATCAACTTATCTCGACCGCCTTTGTACTTCTGCTCTGGATGAACTGAGTGATCGCACAGGAATCCTGCCTTCCCTAATCCACTGATTATGAACAAGAGCTGCTAAAGTTCTCACTCTTGCGCTGGGATTACGATGAGTCGCTTTTTGAGGAT
>CAZZVG010000928.1:0-2443 GCA_964657295.1 Iningainema sp.
AACAGAGCGCTAAAGCGCAACTACAAACCTATCTTTTATTTATAAGTCATTTACCTAATGTTGTATAACTTACCATTTCGTAATCAGAGATGCTGAGTATAATGTAAGCTTTTTGAAAAACTGTAGGCTTAAATTAAGCCTTATCCTATTACCATCTCAATGTCAACCTTATTTATGACACTTTTAGAAGTTTCATAAATAAGGTTGACTTATGTTTTTAAATGTGCATCTAAATTGATAATTATAAAAAATATATATTTTCTAACTGTTGTTTACACAAAAGTGAATTGTGACTAGGATTACAATGTTATGGAGACAACCGCAGTTGCAAATGATTACCTGAGCGCAAAGATACAAGATACAAGATACAAGCACACCAATACTCTCAAGCGGCATAACTGGCGTATATGTAGAATAATGTGTTGATATTTTTTCTCCCTTTAGATTTAATATTTAATAGGTAAACACCCGAATAGGGGTCAGACCCTTCTGGAAAAGAACCGAAAAATACTGAGGTTGTGTGGATATTATTGATTCCTTTTAAAGGAGATCTCGTGGATGTTACTGAACTGTTAACTAAAAAATACAAATTTAATCTAGTAATTTATGGCATAGTTTCCTGTATTATTTACTAGAACAAGTTTAGTTAGCAGCAAATGTGATTGATGTATGTAAGCGTCAACTAAATTGATGCGGAAGTTTCCGCACCAATTGGTAAACGTTCTACTGTTTGTTCAAATTACAAGCGATGGGTGTTTTGAAAATAAACTTGGGCTAATATGTTTGATAGTTGAGTAGCACAACTGCTAAGAGTAAGCGTGCAGCTTTGTAACGCGGCTCTTACTTGTTAGCTGTACTTATGGGTTTGTCATACCTGCGTTTCCAAACTCTCGTAGTGTCACGAGTAGTTCAAATTTGCTATCGTCGTGTTTTCTGTCAACATCCGTGCCGTTTTTATGCCGTCAACAAACTTAAGATATTGTGCTTTCTTGAGATCCCATAAAGGAAAGCAGAAAACTTGGAGTTGTATCAATAATCTGTCAAGAGTTTGTTTCTTAACGAGAGCGGTCCATTAAAAGGACATAGTTCTCGATAAAATCAGGACTTACGCACTCTCATGCCCGAAACCTAGATCCCCCCTAGCCCCCCTTAAAAAGGGGGGAATTTAAAAGCCCCCTTAAAAAGGGGGTTGGGGGATCTCTTCTGCGTAAGTCCTAAAAATGTGGAAGCCACCTTGACTTTAGTGCGTGTATCTACAGAAAAAAATTTAGTAAGAGTGTCGGTTTACTTCAAAGATTTCACGCAACTGCAGCATTGAAAATGCTGTAATACGTGCGTGACAGTAAGTGATGAAAGGGTTATTTATGGTGGCATCTCATTTTCAAACAAGCAGTGACTCTATCCAAAGCTGAGGCAGCTATTACCAAAACGTAAATTTTAAGAAATTATACCGTTGACAGAGGTTAGGTAATATGATCTCATTAGCGAATAATTTAAAGTTATGGTGAAGAAACTGTGATGACATCAAAGTCCAAGTTTACCCAAGTGATTTTTGCTGCTACGATGCTTGGCATACTTAGGAATTCAAGCACCGTAAGGAAAATTTGGTCTTTTAGTTAAAAACATAAACGTACTCAAAAATCTTTTGCTATTTCTTGATGCCTTCCAATGACATCTAAAATTTCATGGCTGAGGCAAGGGAGCCTCTTTTTTGCCTTTTTCTCCCTAAGTATTATCACTTACAAGGTCATTCCTTCTGTTGCTCAAACAGGGGTGATATCGAACACCGCTAACGGTGGTGCAGACAACATCACAGGACGAGTTGACTCCAATGCGGTGACTTTCACCGCCGGGCAAGGAGCTTTACAGGTGATCAAAACAGCTGATCGAGCAGCCGCCGAACCAGGGGATACTGTAGTCTACCGTTTGACAATTAAAAATACAGGCAACTCCTCGATTACAAATGTCACGATTACTGACAGACTTCCTTTTGGTTTGCGATTCATTTCGCGATCGCTCAGAGGTTCTATCGGATCTCAGTCAGTCCCAGTAACAGCAAGTCAAAGTACAAATCGGAACATAACAATTACTGCGACAGGGGTACTACCACCAAACCAAAGCTTGAGTGTTAGTTATGCAGTCGAAGTGACACCAGATGGCGTTCGGGGAGATGGCAGAAATTTGGCACAAGCCAGATCAGGTAACTTAACAAGTAACCAAGCCAGTTATCAATTGCGGATTCGACCAGGGATAGTTTCTGATTGTGGCACCATCATTGGTCGAGTATTTATCGACAAGAACTTTGACGGCGAACAGCAACCTAACGAACCTGGAGTCCCGAATGCCGTGATCTACATGGATGATGGTAATCGCATCGTCACAGATGCCAATGGACTGTTCTCCTTACCAAACGTCATTTCGGGCTATCGATCAGCAACGCTGG
>CAZZVG010000928.1:2453-3527 GCA_964657295.1 Iningainema sp.
GGGATATGCGTTGGCACCTAATAAATATTTCATTGAAAAGAATAGCCAGTCACGTTTGATAAGACTAGCACCAAGCAGTCTGGTACGGGTGAATTTTGCAGTTACACCTGCATTTTCTAAGAAGAAGCGATGAGAACAAGAAAGCTATTCGTGCATAATCCCCAAAATGGAATTGTGCCTCAACAAGACCAAAAGCAACTACCTCCTATTTTACGCTTTGCCCTAGTTACTAAGGGTAGCGTTGGTATCTTACCTGTAGTTTTGGTAGTCGTTTTACCTTCATTTGTCAGTACAAAAGCAAATTTCCACAATGCTGCCTTCGCAGGTGTACCAGAGGCAGATGTTCAGTGGCAGAAGAGTACAACAACTCAACCAAGGGTGGGACTGAAACAATCAACAGACAGTGCTACCACATTGAGAAATGCACTAAATCTGAAAAATCTGCAACGTGGTAGCGTTGTCCCTCCCCACGATGATTCGTTACAAGTCAGTCTAGAAAGATGGCCTGTTTCCGAATGGAATGAAACGGGAGTAGAGGTGATAGCAGAGGCAGGGGATGGAGCATTAATTCCGCCATCTTCCTCGTCTCAACAAAACCCAGCATCCTCACCGATTTTTCGCCAGAGTCAGCAGGAAGTCCCTTCTGTCATACCAGTTCAACAAAACCCATCCACCAATCCAAATCCATCTCAACAAGACACTGGGACTCAATTTCAAAACCCATCCACCAATCCAATCCCATCTCAACAAACCCCTCGTCTTCAATTTGAACAAAACCCAAACTCTCCCTTATCTCCCCCAACTCCCTCATCTCGACAAAACCCAAATCCTTCCTCTCCTTCAACCTCTAAGATTCGCAGATCCTCAAAAACTAATGGCGCACAAATAGTCATTACACCTGTAGGTGATCCCCGAGTCCAAGCTGATGGACGTTCTACCATCAGGCTGCAAGGGCAAATTCTCGACGCAAAAGGTCAACTGATCCAAAAAGATGTCTTGGTGACTTTGACTAGTAGTGCCGGTAAATTTATTGGAGTCGATCAAGATAAAGATCAACTGGGGTTTCAGGTGCTT
>CAZZVG010000929.1:0-3521 GCA_964657295.1 Iningainema sp.
TCAAAAGTCAAAAGTCAAAAGTCATGGATTTAAAGTTATCTGATAAGTCAGCATTAGTGAGTGGTTCCACTGTAGGAATTGGGTTTGCGATCGCAAAGTCTCTGGCTGAAGAAGGAGCATCAGTGATCATCAACGGGCGTACTGAACAGCGCGTGACACAAGCTGTTGAAAAGATCCAAAAAAGCTGTCTAGGAGCGAAAATTTCAGGAATCACTGCGGACTTGAGTACCTCTGAAGGTGCTGAACAACTCTTTAAAAAGGTTCCGACAGTTGATATTTTGATCAACAACTTAGGTATTTATGAGCCGAAGGTATTCTCCAATATTTCTGATGAAGACTGGCTAAGAATCTTTGAAGCCAATGTTCTCAGTGGTGTGAGGTTGAGTCGCCAGTATCTCCCAGACATGATTGAACATAATTGGGGACGGATAATTTTTATCTCCAGTGAGTCAGGAGTGCAAATTCCTGTAGAAATGATTCACTATGGAATGACGAAGACGGCTCAACTGGCGATCTCTCGAGGTTTAGCCGAGGTGACTGCTGGTACTGGCGTAACTGTAAACTCAATTTTACCAGGACCAACGCGATCTGAGGGTGTGGAAGAGTTTATTCAACAAATGGCAAAGGAACGCAATGTTAATGTGGAGCAAGTAGAAACAGAATTTTTCCAAACGGTGCGTCCAACTTCACTCATCAAGCGTTTTGCCACTTCTGAGGAAGTCGCCGCAATGGTAGCTTATGTGTGTAGTCCCCTCTCCTCAGCTACTAATGGTGCAGCATTGCGCGTAGATGGAGGAGTTGTGAGGTCAATTATTTAGAAATCTACCTAGTAATACAGAAAAAAGCTGAAGCGCAACTACAAACCTTATTACAAGTTTTCAGGCGGACATCATATCACTCTGCCAAATTTCATGGACACCCCCACAATTTGGCGTAGCTTACCGAAGAGTTTAAAAGCCTGCATTGCTTTCAATACAGGCTTTTCAGGTATATTTAGTACATTTGTATAGGGGGAAGTTCAGGTTAAGCTTTTGAGACAATCTTTCCCCTGGTGACAGCTTCGCGCTGATCTGAAGTTTAGGGAATGGGGATGAAGTCGTAACCGTAGGTAGAACGACCACCTTGCACCACCTTAACCAATTGCACTGGAGCATTGCGATCGCCCGAAGGCAGAAACGAGACGGTGCGAGAGGCTCCCGAGGCGACGAATGATGGACTATGCAAGACTAGGTGGATGCCTTCACGGGTGGAATTTTGTCGCGCAGCCGCGCCGAGGGCTTGAGCGGCATCATAGGCAGTTGCAGTGCGCCAGTTAACATCGCCGCCCCAGAGCCTGCGAGATCGCTGCGCGAAGTCCTTTGACTCCGTTGTCAGAATATGCCAGGGTACTGCTACGACCAGATCGCGCCCTTGCTCACGGGTGACATCCAGAGTTTTGGGGCTGTAAAGATCATCACCACCCAGTACAGGTAAGCGATTGTTATTAGCTTTGACAACTTGCAGAGCGCGATCAAGGGAATCCGTATTGGTGGCTAGCATAATCACTTCGGCTCCGCGCTGTTTGGCTGCTTCTAAACTTTGGCTGTGGCTGGAATTGGCGAGATCGTATTCACCGACAACTTGACCACCCTGGAGGGCGAGCGCAGTATTGAATTCCCCCTTAAGAGATTTGCTATAGTCACTTTGAGAGTTGAAATAAACAACGGCTTTTTTCAGCTTCAGCGTTTGCAACATATAGTCAACCAGCGCCCTAGCTGAAACATAGTCACTGGGTACCGTTCTGAATACGTAGGAACTTTTATTCGAGAGTTGAACCGCACTACTAATTGGAGAAATGGCGACTAGCTTGCCGCGATTGTAGGTATCGGCAGTAGCCAGGGTCACACCGCTGGCATAATGTCCAACAACGCCCAGAATGTTGGACTGGTTGACGAATGATGTGGCAATTTGTTGAGCACTGTTATTGTCGTTGTTATCATTGGCAATATTCACTCTAAGTAGGCGACCCTTAATACCACCTATTGCATTGATTTCCTGTTGGGCTTGAGCGACACCTCTGAGAATTTCACGGGAGCCATTGCTATCAGCATTCCCCGGAACACAAACCGCAATTTCCAGCGGATCATGCAAGGAAGCCTTGGCATTATTGCTGTAAATCAACCCTTCGGGATCGTTAGGTTTTTGTTGCAGCGATTGATCGAATAACGCTTGTGCGGTTGCATAGTTACCACTTGTAAAGGCTTCTGCAGCCCGAAGTTTACTAGAAGTGCCGTCTTCTGGAAAAAATAGAGTCTCCCCTTTACTGATGGCATCTTTCGCAAGATCATGATTGATATTGGTCGAATTGCCAAGCAATGAATTAAGGATTTTACGATCGCCTAAACTCACTCCTGCAATCAGGAGAAATGCTGCGAGGATGTAGACTATTGGGGGTGGAGATTTTTTTCCTTTCGTGGGATTAGCAGTCATAAGTGGATTCTCCTAGGCTCTTGTTAATGGGTCTGAGTTACTTTTCTTTTAGTCGTTGCAATCGTTGCTCAATTTCGCTATCCAGGTTCATCTGGTCAAGACCAACCTGAAGCTTTTCAACAGGACTTTCAGAGAGTTCTTGAAAGGCATGAGCTTGCAAGTTATGTCCTTCGATCGCGGCTTGCGCTTCCTTAAACTGATTGCGGGCGGAGCCGATTTTTAATTCACCATTGATATCTGCAATGATCGCTAAAGCCTCGTTCACTTGGTTCAGGGATTTGAGCGTTTGCATTTGTACCTGGTAAGATTCCAACTTTTGGCGCTCTTGATATAGCTTGTCTTTCAGGCTTTGCACCGCTTGCTCTGCTTGCCTGACCTGGGTTTCAAATTGTGGTAATACCCTTTCGATGTGAATTGCACGTGCGATCGCGAGTCGAGCAGCCTCTTCATCTCCTTGTGCAAATGCTTGATTGGCTTGCATCTCCGCTCTCTTTACATCAGCTTGACTCTTGACATACTGTTGTTTCGCCTGTTCATAAGCGGCAACAGCTTGGGCAACTGATTTTGTCAGTTGATAAACCAATTCTTGCATCTCCTGTAGCGATGCTTGCGCCACTTCTACCGCAATTTTTCCGCCTGCTTCAATGGGTTTACCCCAAAGCCAATTCCAAAATGCCTGCACGACTCGTCCGGCGCGATCGCCCATTAACCCATAAAGGATTGATTGCTTCATAGTTTTTCCAAAGTTTTGATGGTTTCAATAACGGTAATATTTTTGACACAAGGTATCAAGCAGAGGTGAGTTTAGAAGATCTTAGATAGAGCAATGCTTTGATAGATTGCCAGAGTGGGATTGCTAGCGTATGGAATAGGAAAGTCAAAATGATGGATAATCCCAACGCCAGTATCAGATGCAAGAGGGATTCAGCATTTAATAAAGTGGGCTTTTCCGCTAGCCAGACCGTGATAGCAGGCGAAAACGCCAACAGATAGAGGGGCACGGTCAATACTCCAGTGCCGAACAAGGTGCAGCAGATGGTGAGCATATGCGG
>CAZZVG010000930.1:0-3517 GCA_964657295.1 Iningainema sp.
CAGTGCCCACCCTACACAACTTAAAATTTTTCACAAATCATTTAGGATTGCTATAGCAGTTCGTTTTGGATAGATGGGTGCAAGGAAAGCCGTGCGCCATTTACTTAATCTGCGCCACCAATTTCAAAATTATCCAGTCTAATTTCTCGCAAAATGTCTGATACTCTCCAACCACTAGAATCAGTGCTACCAAACCTCATTGAAGGTGGTTCGGCGATATCCATTGGCTCTGACTCTGGTTCAAATGATTCTTCGCTAATCGCGATTTCTTCAGTTTGGGTCAAATTTGATTGGACTTCAGACTCACTAGGCTGTATTTGAACTTTTGGAATTGGTTTCGAGATTTTGATGATACTTTCCTTCACTAGAATGTTTCTCCTGTTTTTTTTGCTGAAATAAAAGTCTGTATTAGTTATATGTTATTGGCTTCAAAAATGATTAATTATGAAGCAGACTTTTTATTATACGCTTTTTTGGCTTGTTGGGTCTTTTTTTTTACTCTCACCTAACTTTTCTGATTTTGATTGGCGATCGCACTTGACCTGAACACAGATAGATCAGCTGACGATTGCTTCCCGAACGATAACCTGGGCGGCATCATCAGCCGCAGATATCGCTCATTGTATGTGATCGCGCTCTTCTGATTTATTCTGAATCAAGGATTGAAAAAATCTAAATGGTCGCCGCGATGAGAATGTAACTCCTCTACAGTGCCTTGGATTTTAACTTTACCCTGTTCTAAAAGAGACGCGATTAATCGCGTCTCTACATAGGTTGACAGGTTTTTATTGTGGTTGATTTGCCGGACATCATATGACTAATTAAAGAATTACCGCACCAATGACAAAATGGTTATAACCGCACCATAACGGACGGACACCACTACAGTTGTAAAGATTAAAAATACTTAATATTTCGTTACGATTAAGACATCGAGGGGGATGAAACTAAACCTCTCAAAGCTGAAATCAAAGGTGTACGTTATGAATGGCACAATTCGCGTTGGCAATCTCTTCGGGATTCCCTTCTACATCCATCCATCCTGGTTTTTAGTCCTTGGGTTAGTAACTTGGAGTTATAGCAGTGGATTAGGGGCGCAATTTCCCCTATTATCAGGGGGATTAGCTTTGCTGCTAGGATTGATGACAGCGCTGTTGTTATTTGCCTCTGTCGTCGCCCATGAATTAGGACATAGCTTCGTTGCTAAAGCCCAGGGAATAGATGTAAAATCAATTACACTGTTCATATTTGGTGGGTTAGCAAGCTTAGAAAAAGAGTCAAAAACCCCAGCAGAAGCATTCTGGGTAGCGATCGCAGGTCCTTTAGTTAGTCTACTACTATCCGGTCTATTCATAGCAATTAGCTTTGGTACGGTCACTTCAGGACCATTGGCAGCGATTATCGGTGTACTGGCTTCTGTTAACTTGGCATTAGCGCTGTTCAACCTGATTCCTGGTTTGCCTTTAGACGGGGGAAATATACTGAAAGCGCTTGTTTGGAAAATTACGGGCAATCCTTATAAGGGAGTGGTTTTTGCCAGTAGAGTTGGGCAAATATTTGGTTGGGTGGCGATCGCCTCTGGTTTACTCCCACTCCTGTTATTCGGCAGCTTTGCTAACTCCTGGAATTTGTTAGTCGGTTTCTTCTTGCTGCAGAATGCTGGTAAGGCAGCTCAATTTGCCAGGGTGCAAGAACAACTTACAGGTTTGACAGCAGCCGATGCGGTAACGCATGATAGCCCAATCGTCTCTGCTCATCTTACCCTCCGAGAGTTTGCCGATGAACGGATCTTGAATTGGCAAAACTGGCATCGGTTTTTAGTCACTGATGAAAACGAGCAATTAGTAGGAGCAATATCTGTTGACGATTTGCGTTCCATCCCCTCTACACTGTGGTCAGAAACACAAGTCAGAGAAGTCATGCGACCAATTGAACAGTCTACCACTGTGCAATCCGATCAACCCTTATTGGACGTAGTGCAGCTACTTGAACGACAAAATTTATCTGCGCTTCCCGTGATTCGTCACAATGGTGTGCTAGTCGGAATCTTAGAAAAAGCTTCTGTTATTAACCTACTTCAGAAAAGAGCACAAGTAAACCCTGCATAATTGTCTCTTCATTAGACATCCCCGAAAAACAATGTAGAGACGCGAAATTTCGCGTCTCTACAAGGGTTGTAGACAACGTATAATTAATTTTTGGAGATGTCTATTAGTACTTTTTCTCGAAACTCCCCAACGAAAGTTTAGGGGAGTTTTTTCGCGTTACGGAATCAGCGTTGCTTTCTTGAGGTATGAATCCCGATGTAGAGACGTAGCAGTGCTACGTCTCTACAATGATTTTGGTCCGCACGTAAAATCATTTTCATAGATGGAATCAGCAACGCCAATAGATAAATTAGTAAATCAGCCGTGTCTGTCTACATAAATCATTCTCTTGAAATGAGGAATAATGAATAAGACTGCCGCATGTCTAATTATCAGTTTTGCAACCCCAGGTAAAAAATGGACGGTTGAGCGAATCACCATAAACCTGGCATCAGATGAAGCCAACAAGCTTGACTCGTATTGTAACCAGACAGGGAGAGCAGCAACAGATGTCATTCGGGAACTCATTCGAGGGTTGCCCGTAAGCTGACAATTGAGCGCCTAGTTTGAAAAGTCAGAGTTTAGGTTGAGCTTTTCTTAGAAGCGCCTTACGGGCGGCGCACCACCTGTGATGAATGGAACAAAGACCACCACTCCCCTTCTTCCCCCCACTCCCCATTACCCCATTACCCCAGAGGGGGCCCCGAGTTCCCCACTCCCCACTCCCGTGTTTCTTGAGAGTGTTTGGTCGGTTAGCTTAAGAAAAGACAGTATTTTAGCTAGCTCCAAGCCTAAAATAGACAAATAATACAAATGATACTCGACGAAACGATAAGTTAATAGTAGGATCGATGATCTTAAATAAGAAATGCCCCAGCGCAAGCTGGGGCTTAGTTGCTTAAACGTTTCCTAAGTCACTATAGTGACAACTGTACCATTAGGGAAGTGGGAATCTTACCTAATAATCTTTGTACATAAAATAACCCCACACTGGGGTTATTTTTTTATTAGACCCAACAGTAGCTTTGCTGCAACTCGCCGCTAAGTGAATCTTGAATTTATTACTATATAAGGCTTCCACCAAATTTTGTTTTGTCTCCACTCAGAGATTAGCACCTAGGTCCAATGCTAGGGAAGCTGATATAAAATGTTAAATAGTGAATAAGTTGCCTGCTATTTACTCGCTTAAGAGAGTTTAAATTTTACAAAGGAAGGCAACAGAAAAAGCTCATGCATTACTACTAAAACATAAAACAGCTATTCTTTATCTGACTTACAGCAGTTTAAGGGTTGAATTGACCACATCATCAAGGGCGCGGGAACCGCGCCCCTACGGTGAGTCCAGCCCTGAAGGCGGGTTTCCCGCCTGCAGGATCTGGTGAAGCAGCGCTGCCGGAGGGTTTCCCTCCGTAGGCGACTGCTGAACCCGA
>CAZZVG010000931.1:0-3504 GCA_964657295.1 Iningainema sp.
ATGGGATGGTAAAAATCGCCAACCAATGGGCAAAAACCATCCCTGTAACTAGTTCTCCAAGCCAGGAAGGGTTAGGACAACGAAAGATGATAGTTTCTGACTGACAACCAAAGCGTTCAGCCAAACCCATTCCTCCCCAAGCTAGTAGGAGGGGTAAAATCCCGTAGAAGATTATTATGCCAAGCAAAATTAAGTGTCCACGCATCGTAAAAGATCGCCGAATTGCAATCGATGAAAGCGCTGGGCCAACAAACAACAGTATCAAAATCAAAGGATAGTAAATCATTTATAGATTTCCTTCGATAGGTTTTCTTGATTTAGATTGAATAACTCGTTGGGGTCGATTGAGAAACTTTAACTGTTCAAACCAAAGCAGAGCGATCGCCCCACCCCCCAAACAAATTGCCAGATCGATTGGGTGTAAAAAGGAAAAGCTAAACAATTGACGCAAGAAAGGGACATACAACACGATCGCTAGAAAAGCCACTCCCCCACCAATCACCCACCAAAGGGCAGCATTAGGAGATTTCAGTATTTTTAAGCTGAGGCGAGATGAAGAACTTTCACTCAAAATTAGTCCTAAATTGGCCAAAATTAACGTCGTAAACGTTAAGGCACGGGCATCAAATTCGCCTTGTTTGCGATATAGTGCAACTATAAAGATCACGAGAACGATCGCTAAAATCCCCACCCCTTGCAGCACTGCCAAGCCCAAGGTTTTCCTGCCAAATAATGGTTCTTTAGGGTTGCGGGGAGGACGCTGCATCACAGTTGCTTCTGCGGGTTCAGCTTCTAAAACAATGGAGCAAGCTGGATCAATAATTAAATGTAGAAAGGCAACGTGAACGGGAAGTAATACTAATGGCAACTTAAATAAAACTGGAATCAAAGACATCCCAGCGATCGGAATGTGAATCGCTAGAAGATATGCCATTGCTTTGCGGAGATTATCAAAAATTCGCCGTCCCATTTTCACCGCTTGCACAATGGACGAAAAATTATCATCTAATAACACTAACGCCGCCGACTCACGGGCAACATCTGTGCCTCGCTGCCCCATCGCAATCCCAATTTGGGCAGATTTGAGAGCCGGAGCATCATTCACACCATCCCCAGTCATAGCAACGACTTCACCCTTGGATTTCAGGGCATTAACCAACCGCAATTTTTGTTCAGGAACGGCTCGCGCAAAAATGTTTGTGCTTTGAATTCGCTCCTGGAGTTCAGCATCACTCATGAGATCCAATTCTGCTCCCGTCAGAATGGCTCCCATTTGCATCAATCCAATCTGACGGGCAATGGTTTGAGCCGTTCCTGGATAATCACCCGTGATCATGACGACTCGAATACCTGCGCTATAACATTCTTTAATTGACGCCGCAACGTTTGGACGCACTGGATCAGACAGTCCCACTAATCCTATAAATTGAAAAGGAAAGTCATGTTGCTTGTCGGGTAAATGAGCAGGATTGAGCGACGGATGAGGCGGCCAAAATGGCTCAGGCACATCAATAAGACACACTTTGGCAACGCCTAACACACGCAATCCTTGATCTGCCATTTCACTGATTTGGGCTGCCAGAATTGTCTGCTGTTGGGGCGTGAAATGACAGAGATCCGCGATCGCTTCCGGCGCTCCTTTCGCTGCAATTTCATACTGCTCACCATCAGGTGACTGCCAAACGTGAGACATCGCCAATAGATCCGGTGAAAGCGGGTATTCTCGCAACAGTATCCAATCGTCGTGCAGATGTTCAGTATGTGCGAGATAGCGATCGCCCAATTGCTTAAATGCTTTCTCCATGGGATCAAAGGGATCTCTCTGACTCGCCAGAATGCAAAACTCGACTAATTCATGAACCGCTTCGGGGAGCAACTCTCGCAAATGCAATTCCAAATTATATGGGTGAGGGTTTTCTGCATGATTGTATGCGAATAGCTGTTGCACAGCCATCTGATTTAGGGTCAGTGTCCCGGTTTTATCCACACACAGAACCGTTGCAGAACCCAAGGTTTCAACAGCGGAAGCACGACGAGCTAAGACGTGTTTCTGAGAAATGCGCCAAGCTCCCAAGGCTAAGAAAATCGTCACGACGACCGGAAATTCATTCGGCAAAATTGCCATCGCTAAGGTAATACCCGCGAGAAATCCTTTGAGCCAATCTCCTCGCGTGAGTCCATAAATCACCACGATCGCCACACACAACAATAGAGCGATGCCAAACAAGCGGCTCACCAAGCGAGTCATTTCTTGTTGTAGGGGGGTCGGTTCCGGCTTCACTTTTTGCAAGGCGTTGCCAATCTTACCCATCTCTGTTTGAGATCCCACCGCTTGGACTTGAGCCATTGCCTGTCCCTGAACTACCAAGGTTCCAGAATACACAAAGGGCAACTCATCTCCCCCAGGATGCGCCATTTCCACAGTACCGGCAACGGCAACTTTGCGAACGGGTAGAGATTCCCCGGTTAATAACGACTCATCGGTTGAAAGATTTGTGCAGGATAGCACCATTGCATCCGCAGGTACGCGATCGCCTTCTGCTAGAACTAAGATATCTCCCCTAACGACTTCTCGCCCCGCAATCCGTTTTCGCTCCCCATCCCGAATCACCAAGGCGCGAGGACTGGAAAGATCGCGCAAGGCTTCTAGGGCGTGTTCGGTCTTACCTTCCTGGTAAAGGCTGATCCCCGTGATGAAGAAGACAAAACCCAGCAGAATTAGGGCTTCCTGTAGGTCGCCTAAAACCCAATAAATGATACCACCGCCGACTAGCAAGAGGAAGATCGGATCTTGAAAGGTTTCCCAAGCGAACGATAAAATACTGCGAGAGCGAGCCGAGGGGAGTTCATTGTAGCCTTCGTCTTTGAGTCGAGCGATCGCGTCTTGCTCAGATAAGCCAGCCACGGTATTGAGATCGACGGTAGAAAACATAATCCCGCTTTTTCCAATGAAACACAAAAATTTGTTGTCTAGGCGTGGCTTTAGACCATATGCTGCAAGCGACTCAGACGCTTTGAGTAACTTTTCATCACCTCTACGGCAAACATGGGTGTTTCCTGAACGGCAAAGAGAAACCCTTTCTCATCAAGGAAAATCAGTTTGCTATCTACCTTGGCAATAGCTGTGTAAGTTCTATTTTTAACTCCTACAAGTACCCCGACAGCAAAAACTTCGCCCGTCTCAAGAGTTTCTACAATCTTGCCATTGACTAATATATCTACCTCTCCTTCGAGAATGCCACACAATTCATCACCTGGCTGTCCTTCTTTAAAGATGACTTGGCCTGCTGAAAATACTTTAGGGTCGGATTGTTTTTGAAAGATACTGACTGTTAACACAGGACTTAGCATTAGAGCAACCCCACAATTCTTTGTTTTTAAACGAACCTTTTAGATAGGCTATAGGCGAACCCAGAAAAGTACACTACTTTCTGTTGATTAACTCTCGAACTCCGCAAAATTCCTGATTACTTCCCTGACTTATCATGAAAACAGAAAGCATCA
>CAZZVG010000932.1:0-3502 GCA_964657295.1 Iningainema sp.
TTTGAAAATAAATAGGGAGCCAAGCAGTACGGTTTGAAATTCTTCGGCTTTTTATTCTCTTTTCTGCTTACTGCGTCTCACCGATGAGGGTAAATGCAGCCCACTTTCTAGGAGGATCAGAATATATGTCTTTTAACTTGAGCATTACAACTCGTAATGCTTGGGTTTTGTCAAGTCTGGTTTGGTAAAGATTTGTAGAAGAATGGTTATATCGTTGGTGCGAACCCCAGAAGTTCTCCATAAGGAGTGAGAAAGTGAGTATGCCAGAAAAAATCAAACTCATGGCAGATTACGGATGCTACCCACTATGGTGGGTTTCCAAGCAGGCAGGTGATATTGATCCGGCAACACTATCCCTAAGTCAAAAGACTATTAGCCGGTTGGAACAATGGGCAGACGTTTATGATGCAAAGTTGAACTGGGATGATCCGGCTTCATCTGGTTTTCCAACTAAAGAAGCGAAAGAGGCTTTTGAACTTGAAGGAATTAGTCTGTGGAAACAGCTGCAACAGGAACTTGCACCTAATTATGAAGTTGTTTATTTTAGCGATGCCAAAGGCAACGGCTAAAGCCGTATCGCCTAAGTAAAATGGTAAATAATCTTAATGAGTTGGAGGTTTTACGCCGCTCGATAAAGTATAGCGTTGAGAACAACTCAATCTGCTAAGTAAGTCGGTACGCTAATCAAGCTAACTAGTTAGGGGCATATGAGTGTCCGTTGTCAATAGGAGCGCGATAGATGATATAAAATTGTATCCAGGGTTTGCTGTAGTGGCTGAGCGAGGAAGGATAAATTATGCCGACGAAAGTTTCCGTTAACTCTGGAATTATCACCATCAATGATGGTTCCTCTTTCCTTGTGACTGCTTCTGACGGTTCCATCGACGATAATCTTGCTCAAGGTTTTTTTGTACAAGATACCCGTCTGATTTCCTACTACGAAATTTCGCTTAACCGGAACCCACTTTTTTTGTTAGCATCCAGCAGCCTCAACCATCATAGTGTACTTTACCAATTTACCAATCGCGAACTTCGCACGGTTAACGGAACGTTACCTTACGGTCGTTTGATGGTGTCGATTCGTCGTGATATCGTTGGGGGTATGCATGAAGATATCGATATCGTCAACCATCATTACGAACAGGTGGATTTTCAGTTGATGCTGGCAATCCGTTCGGATTTTGCTGATATTTTTGAAGTCAAATCACAACAAATCTTGACACGCGGCGATACAGAAATGACGTGGAACGATGGAGTGCTGACAACAGAATACAGCAACGGCTCGTTTTTAAGAGCGATCGCTACTGAACCAATAAATTCCAGTTCAAAAGCCAGATATGCCAATGGTCGTCTTGTCTTCGATGTTACCATCGCTCCGGGCAAAACGTGGCATACCTGTATTAACTTTACAGCTTTAGCCGATAGTGATGTCAAGACTCCCCACCATACCTGTACCCAAACCCATGAGACGGAAGCGGGAAAGCAGAGAGATGAATTCCTCAGCAATGCAACGAAGTTGCGATCGTCTAATGCAGAGATTGCGGGATTTTACGGGCAGGCACTTGTGGATATGGGGGCGCTGCGAATTAAAGTGGAGAGCAACGGACACAATTTTTGGATGCCTGCAGCAGGTATTCCTTGGTTTGTTGCTGTCTTTGGGCGCGACTCGATTATTACCAGCTTGCAAACAATGGCAGTTTATCCGGAATTTGCCCGTGGTACCCTCGTAAGACTAGCTCAGTTACAAGCAACTGAGGTAGATGATTGGCGTGATGCCCAACCAGGGAAGATGCCGCATGAATTGCGGCGTAATGAGTTAACCCAACTGCAACAACTACCGTACACACCTTACTATGGGACGGTGGATACTACTATTCTGTGGATTGTTACCCTGGCTGAAGCTTATAGGTGGAATTCTCACCTCAGTATGCCACCGGATGAGTGTCGAGAACCACTGGAAAAAGCACTCTCTTGGATTGACAAATACGGCGATTTTGATGGTGACGGGTTTGTGGAGTATTTGACACGTTCTCCTAAAGGTTTGCGTAACCAAGCTTGGAAAGATTCTGGTGACTCGATGGTTTACCCGAATGGTGATTTGGTTGAACCGCCTATTGCCCCCTGTGAAGTGCAGGGTTATGTCTACGATGCTTGGCGACGTGCTGCGGATATTTATGAGGCTTGGGGTGAAGGCGATCGCGCGATCGCTCTTCGCAAAAAAGCCGAAGATCTTTATCAGCGTTTCAACGAGCGCTTTTGGATGGAGGAGGAAGGCTTCTATTGTTTAGGATTGGACAACAACAAGCAGCAAATCCAGTCGATTACCTCAAATCCAGGCCACTTGTTATGGTCTAGAATTATACCACAGGAACGTGCCCAAAAGCTAGTTAAACGCCTTTTTCAAAAAGATATGTGGTGCGGTTGGGGTATCAGAACTCTGTCTGCTCAAAATCCCGCTTATAACCCCATTAGTTATCAGTTAGGCAGCGTTTGGCCCCACGACAACTCCATCATTGCGGCTGGATTAAAGCGATACGGCTACCATGAGGAAGTAAATCGGATCGCAGAGGGGATTTTTGCAGCTGCTGGTTATTTTGAAGCGGGAAGAATGCCAGAACTGTTTGCGGGAATTGAACGCCAAGACGATAGCTTCCCCGTACCCTATCCTGATGCCAATATTCCCCAAGCTTGGGCTGCCGGTTCAATTTTCTTACTGCTCCGTAGTATGCTTGGTTTGGAAGCTGATGCCCCACACCGACGTTTAAAAGTACAACCCGTGCTTCCAGAGTGGTTGCCGGATTTAGAACTTACCAATTTAGCTGTTGGAGATGCAACGGTTGCCTTGCACTTTTGGCGAGAGGGCGAACAAACCCGATGGGAAATTACTGATATCAATGGGTCATTACAAATACACCAAGCATGAAATTTATGTAGAAACGCGCAGCTTTGTTGTGTCTCTAGACTCGTATTTGGGAGTCGCGCATAATTAATTTTTTGGAGATGTCTAATGTAACTTTTTTAGGGTGCGTTAGCGACAGCGTAACACACCCTTACAAGATTAAAATTATGCATTTTATTTAATCAGTGTTCCTCAGCTATAGTTAAGCGTTTTGGGATTTCACTGAACCGCTTGTTGTCTCTTGGGACCACCAATCGTCATCAAATCGCAGGTTGTCAGCTTCTGCTTGTAAATCTTGAAAGTAATCACTTTGAGTGATCTCAGCGACCTCTTTCTTCAGCTTTTGTTGGTCAATCTCAATTTGTAACTCTTGCAACTGGCGTTTGAGATCTGCCTCTTTTTGCTTGCGGAGCGTAATATCTTCGACAATACCTTCGTAAAGTAAATTCCCACTAGTATCTTGTACAGCTCTCGTATTTTCCTCAACCCAGATGATGCTTCCATCTTGACGATAGACTTGATACTTAAATCCCTTCACGACTTGTTGTTGTTCCATGCGCTCATTAAACTGATCGCTGGTACTAGGATCTACATAAATTTGCG
>CAZZVG010000933.1:0-3496 GCA_964657295.1 Iningainema sp.
GGTAAACCCGATAAGTAGGAAATATAAGCGAAGTGAAAAATTCTCCTATCGGGGTCATGACAAAGTACGCGCACTCCGGGGACATGTTGTTAAGCTTTTTTAACGCCAGTTATCAAAACCCTCCAAATCGGCATTACATAAATTTGCCTCACTTAAGTTGGCATGGTTGAGATGACAATCAATAATTTTTGCCCCTAGCAAATTAGCTTGCGATAAACAAATGTTATTTAATTCGGCATTACGAATATCAATCCCAGAAAAATCTCTTTCTCCAGCACTGTATCTTTGGCGTAATTCTTCAGCATTCATAGTAATAAGAGTTGCATTGAAAATAAAACCCCACCCCTAACTCCCTCAGAGCAAACGCATCTAAATTGGAACGAAAAATGAGTTATTTGCTAGTAGCCCGTAGGTTGTTGCTCTACCATGGGGAAACAAATACGAAGATGCTCTTGTTCGTTTCTCAAAGAACGCCAACAACCCGATCGGTGCACTTGTGTGCGATCGCCACTCTAAGAATATTCTCAGCAGGTGTTATTGTGGTATGTGTTTGCAGAGTTTTTTTATGCAGAGACTTACTACCTATGCACGCACAACGATGACAGAGCGTCCCTGATTCGTAGTTGTAACTTGAGCCGCCAAGCGTTCCTCTAGGGGTAGTGCATTGGTGCGTCGGTCGAAAATAACTAGCCAACCAAAATCTTCTCCCAACCGCGCTAAATAGGAATCTAGCTGTGACAAACCCGCTTCTAGTGGGTCGCCTTTTTTATCGCGCCAAGCTTTTAACTCAATCCCTAATGTAACATTACCATATCTCAGACACAAATCCATGCGATCGCGCCCAATCGCATATTCGCGTTCAAGAGTTCCACCACCATTAACCACGCGATGTAAAAACGCCATCAGCACTAAATGAGGTGCAATCTCATGGTAGACTGCGCTACCAAGCAACGGTTCGCCGTGCTGACGCCAGAATGCCAAAAACGCCTCCAACAAGGCATCGGTGTCTAACTCACCACCTTTAGTTAACCAACTAGGACTAATGTGGGGTAAACTATCTTGAGTACCCTGTACCAAGACACGGGGAATCACCTCGCGGTAAATGGGATTAGCAATCGTCAGTCCCCCTGCTGGGTCACGCCGTAACAACCCCAAATCAATCAAATATTGGCGATCGTCATTCGGGGTATCTCCCAACGCTCCTCCTGCTAGCATCGGTTCAATAATTGCCTTGACCCTTGGTTCTCGGAGCTTTTCAGCAAGAGAATCGAGATGGGTATCTTGATGTGCAATCAGTGTTTCCTTTGCTTTAAAAATGTGTACATCTGTAATTTCTATGTTTATATCCGTCACCATCTCTTCTACAACTTCTTTAGCTAGGGCATTCACCAACCAAGGTTGTCCCTGAGTCAAATCAAACGCCGTCTGGATTGCCTTGTTTGTGAAGACTTGTCCGGTATCGTCGGTATGTTGTTGGTATAATTGTCCTACCTCAATGGCATTAAAATTTCTCAACGTTAGGGAGCGCACTTTAATATTAAAGGGACTTGAAGTATTCAATCGATCGCTACCCCCTGAAGCCACTTTATAATCCCGCACATCTCGTAAGCCAATCAACCCCACAGAAAGGGGAAAATTTTTGGGGCGGTCGGGATAGCCACCGCGTAACTGTCGTAAAACGGATATCAGGGCTTCATCCTGAAGAGCATCAATCTCATCAATAAACAGCACCAATGGTCGCGACGAAGCTTGTGCCCATGCCTGCAAAGCAGCTTGAATTCTTTGTCCTGGCTTCGCTTCATCCCAAGCGGGGGGGTGCAAGTTCTCGGGTAAATGCAACTGGGCACGCGCCCGCCAAGCTCCCAGCATAGCGTTCTCAGCCGCTCCTGGATCGTGACTAAAAGGCGCCCCCACTTCTGCCGACACCATTACTGCTGTGTAGCGTCCACTATTCGTCAGTTGTTGAGCTAACGCCAGCATTGCAGTAGTTTTACCCGTTTGACGAGGCGCATGAATCACAAAATAGCTTTCTTGGGCAATCAAGCGCTCTAAGTCTGGCAACCGACTGGTCGGCGACAGCATATAGTGAATGTCTGCTTTACAAGGACCTGCGGTATTAAACCAACGAGACATGGGAATTTGAACTGCGTTCTTGGATGCCCTTATGGTAGCTTAAATCGGGCTTGAAACGGTGATTATTATTAACATCAACTTTCATTTTTGTCAACTTATCTTCAGTGTTTAAATCTAAAATTATGGCAACAATCGAACCGTCACCCAACGGAGCAACGTTGGCTCAAAGTGCGTTCTGGGTTCTGCTTGATGCGAACATCGGAAATTGAATGCAGGGCATTTATAGCGATTTCGGTTCTGATGAGGTACATAGGGGCGGGCAAGGATGCCCACCCCACAAGAAGTTTTACTAATTTAAATTAGTAACCCAAGTTGCGGGTTATGAATCTCCGAGTGTAAGGCACCTGGAAATTGATGCGAAATTCAACAACAAACTGTGCGGATGCGCCACGCACAACCAACATTAATGGCGAACTAACTAGATAAGTATTGAATGAAATTGAAGCATTATATTATACATATTCAACAAATGCTTTGTTCAAGGTAAATGCAAAAATAAATGCTTCCAACTTAAGTAAAAACCCTTCGTATGTGACTGCATGAATGGATTTTGGGAAAACGCAAGTGATGCCACTAAACACTGTTTCGATGTAATGTCTGGTGTGTTGTTTTATATACTTAATCCACGGCTCATCCTGACGCTTAGAATTTTTTTTCCGCATTACTTCCAAAGATATCTGGCTTGATTCTTCAAGATCATCCTCCGCAGTATAATCAGTATATACTTCACTACCCGGTGGTAAATTAAATGGCAAAGCATTCAATGCACGCACATGACTAGGCACTACCAGGCATAAATACAAATTCAACCGGAATACCGCTTTTTGTCGTTAATAACTGGACTCTAACCCCGTAAAAATAACGTTTTTTAGATGCAATATAACGAGGGTACTCCTCTGATTTAATTAACTTGACATGAAAAATGCGTATATGATCACACATCGGCACAGGGAATGAGTCTAAAAGATACTCCGTACAATCACTACTCTCTTTCAGTATCATCCCTAGTTGGTGGAATAAATCGTTGAGTAACATGGAAACATGGTGTAATCGCCGATTAAAGCGTGATTTTTCTAACATGTTCGTTATCAATTTATGGTCTTTCATATAGCTGCAAGCTATGCTATGATTACCATGGAAAAATATTGCCGCTACCATTGCCGTTGTAATAATTTCTGCATCGCTCATCTGACACCGAATATCTTCACGATGTCCGATCACCTTGAGCAGGTCGTCGATGATAGCATAGATCGCAATTGTTTCATTTAACATCTGCCCCTCCTAATTTTCTTGCCTGGAGGGGATTTTATTACTTAAGTGGTCGTCTGTCATCGCCAGACTGCATAACTAGCAACTTGGGTTA
>CAZZVG010000934.1:0-3491 GCA_964657295.1 Iningainema sp.
TGATGGTTAATGGTTAATGGTTAATTGCAATCAACCATCAACAATTAACCATTAACCATTTATATCGCCGTGGAAAGACGGCACGCCTTCTAACCGATCTTCCCGACTCCCTCTCTATCTAAGACTTCGGATTTTTCAGTTTCCTCTACTGTTTCTGGTATTTCTTGAAGAGTTCGTTTGGAAAATCCCCAAACTAAAATCAGAGAGATTGCAGCGATCATTGCCCACTCCGGAGGTACTAAAGTATCATTTACTACCTTTAAAAAGAGTCGTAGCCCCACCAATGCGACAGTGATATAACCAGCGTCCTCTAAGTAGACGAATTCATCTAACCATTTGATAAACAAACCTGCCATAAAGCGCAAGGCAATAATGCCAATGGTAGCGCCTGTGAGTACCAGCCACGTTTCATTAGAAACTGCGATCGCCGTCGTAACGCTATCTAGCGAAAAAGCCAAATCTGTCAGTGCAATGACAGGTATAACTTGCCAAAGGGAGTTATAACGGGTACTAGATTCTCCATCTTCCTTGCCTTTTTTAGTAGTAAAATGTTTGAATACCAGCCACAGTAGGTAAGCGGCACCAAGTAGCTCAAACTGCCATAACTGTTGCACCCAGGTAGCTGTCAGAAGTAACCCGATTCGCAGGACATAGGCAACTACCAAGCCAATGTTAAGTGCCTGAGTTTGGAGTTTTTTGTCTTCCAGATCTTGGGCGATCGCAGCTAAAGCGATCGCATTGTCAGCAGAGAGCACCGCCTCTAACAGGATGAGGATGCCAAGGACGACAAAAGCTTCAACGCTGAAGTGAAAGTGTAGGTAATCTGAAATTTGGTCAAGCATTCGACGTTTCTCAAGCGAAAATTAAAAACTAGTAGGAACAGGTAATCTAATATCAAAAGTGCAACACAATGCGACTTTATTTAAACCGCTCCCGATTAAAGTCCGTTGAACTCAACAGCCTAACTAAACCGGGACCTCTTTATTATCCTACCCTTAGTTACCATCTACTGGGTTTTAAGCAGGTTTAGTTTCTGCGAAACAAACAGAATTAAAGTTGGTACAGAAGTCAGCTAAATCGACTCATTTTTTACATACCTTAAAACATGATATTTGTCAAGAGATAAAGTCATTATTTTTGACAATTTTATATAAGTTTTATTTTTGGCGAGGGAGGTTTCAATTATTACACAAAACGTTCATTTGTGCTGCAAAAATTTGCTCCGCCGTCAGATTTAATTCTGGAAATGTCGGCGATTCTATGCGGTCATTTCCTCTCAATTGTTGACCTCGATATTCACCTTCATCATTGAAAGAATAAATAGTAATAGTTGGTTGTTTACCTTCTCCTATCAGTGATTTATTAGCAAAAGCACCATAATCGACAATCCAGTATTCGGGTATTCCCATTTCATCATAGTCAGCAAGCTTTTTAAGATAATCATCTCTCCAATTAGTACTAACCACTTCAATCACCAAGTCACATACTCATTTGTATTTCAGTTATTGCCGTAGCGAAACAAGTAGTTCCTCAAACCATTGCCGATCCATCTTAGATAGTGCGGGAGGAGGAACTGGTTGTTTGTAGTTAATTCGGATGGAATAACCACCTCGGTCGTAAATACCACTAACAATAGATTGCAAATCTACATTTATTACTTCAAGATGCTCTTTGAGAGGTAATAGAAATTGAGGAATTTCCTCACGCACCGTAAAAGCATATAAATCTGCAATTGGACGGCGCTCATGCTGACTGACGACAATTCGATAGTCAGCTGTTGAGTTAACCCCCTTCATCACCATCGGTTCATCGCCTCGAAGCAAGTCTATTTCAACTAAATGAGACATACTTCTTAAAATCTATGGAAGCTATCTTGATTTTATTTCAATTTCTGATCAGGATTTATACAAAATATTGATTGCGAAGCCAAAGTTGATAATTACATCCATTGTTATCCATCTAATCATATCCTAGTCTAAACTCTGGTCACTTGCGACTTTCCCGCCGCCACTTTCCCCTAACTAAACGAATTTCGTCGTAACTGTAGCTTTCGCCGAGATAGTCTTTAATTGGATTCAGCGAAATATCGCCAAGAGTGTCTAAAACTAGCCAAATTTTTTGCTGGCGTTCTAAGGGAATTAACTGATTTAAATCTACTGGCTGATTTTTCTCAACTAAATCTGAGAGGTGACGGACAATTGTTGTGGGACGGATATTACGTTTTTGGGCAATTTCTTTAACACTAAAACCTTGCTGATGTAGCTGTAATGTGTATAATTCTGTTTCTGAGGGTGCGTTGATAACAGGTGTGGAATTATCCTCTTTCGTGAGTAAACCTTGTTCTTGTCGGTAGGCACGAATTTCCGCGAGGAATTTGTCTCCGTATTGGGCAAGTTTGTGGCTGCCAACACCGGAAAGTTTACTAAATTCTACTTTTGTTTGAGGTTGTACTTGGGCCATCAATTTGAGGGTAGAATCTTGAAAGATTACGTAGGGTGGTACAGATTGCTCATCAGCAAGTTGTTTGCGAAGCGATCGCAACCTGTGCATGAGGACTTCCACTTCTGCAGCTTTCTCAGTCCCGTATTCCGCCGTAATCTTTTGTACGATGGGAACAGCAATTGATACAGTTCGCTGTCGCCGCATAACTTCCCAGCTTAGGGCGTTAAGCCTCAATACTGAATAACCATCACTTGTTTGTTCTAGTAATCCTTGATGCAATAGCGATCGCCCCAGCATTCGCCACTCATCCAAACTTCTATCTTTGCCGATCCCATAGGTAGAAAGCAAGTGATGTTCGTTCTGATTAATTTTCTGATTTTTCGCTCCCCGCAACACATCAATAATGTGAAGCATTCCAAACCTTTCTTTACATCGTGCGACACAAGATAAAAACTTCATCGCTTCTATTGTCCAATCTTGCATTGGTTTGGGATGGCGGCAATTGTCACAGTTACCACAACTGCCAGGAAAACGTTCCCCGAAATAACCAAGTTGAATTGTGCGACGGCAATCTGTCCCTTCAGCATAATCGATCATCTGCCGCAGTTGTTGCTTAGCAATCAACTGTTCTTGGGAATCAGATCTTTGATTGATCAGAAATTCTATTGTCTTAATATCACCGTAACCGAAAAAAAGCGTACACCGAGAAGACTCTCCGTCCCTTCCTGCCCTTCCCGATTCTTGATAATAACTTTCTAAATTACGAGATATATCATAGTGAACCACAAACCGCACGTCAGGTTTATTGATTCCCATCCCAAAAGCAATAGTTGCTACCATTATTCGGGCATCATCGCGAATAAACCGAGTTTGGTTTTTTGAGCGTTCTTCATCAGATAATCCGGCATGATAAGACAAGGCGGAAATCTTATCGTGTTCCAGTTTCAATGTGATTTCATCAACTTTTTTCCGCGTCAAGCAATAAATAATTCCCGAACCTTCATTTTCTCGGATAATTTCTAAGAGTTCGGCGTAAGCAGACTTTGTTT
>CAZZVG010000935.1:0-3491 GCA_964657295.1 Iningainema sp.
AGGCTACCTCAGTACAAGACACTCCGGTGGCTCCACAAAAACCGAATGTGATTGCTACGGAGACACAGCTCGGGGCTACCCCAGTACAAGACACTCCGGTGGCTCCACAAAAACCGAATGTGATTGCCACGGAGACACAGCTCGAAGCTACCCGAGTACAAGACACTCCGGTGGCTGCAATTCAGGATTCTGCTCCCGTAACTGAAGTCACGCCTTCAATAAGAAATACGCTCGGAATTGCAGGCGTCGCGGCTGGGGCGATCGCTGGAGGTGCGGCGCTGTCCCAGCCGCACAAGAGTAAAATTACCTTAGAACTGCGTAATACTACTGAAGCTTACGCTCGTTGGGAAGCACCTCAAGCACATCGAGAGGCAGCGAAGCAACAGGGAGGACGGCAATTCCAGTTGCGGATTTACGATGCAACAGGTATTGATATTGAGTCCCAACCTGCTCATAGTACACAATCTTATAACTGCGACGAATTGAGTGAAGATCTGCTGGTGCCCATCCCTAGGAGCGATCGCGACTACATCGGAGAGATTGGCTACGTCACGAATTGGAATCATTGGTTGATACTTGCTACTTCAAATCCAGTCCGAGTTCCCTCAACATCAGAACCAATTCAACAGAGCACAGGGGAAATTGCCTCACTCTCACCTTCTACTGCTAATGCCGAACCGAATATGACGGCAAGTGACACCTCTACTCCAACAACAGCGATGGGGGAAGCCGTAGCCGGATGGCGATCGCCTGGGAGTCGCATCACATTAGTACCCAATTCTTCAGGGGAAGCAGATGCGATGTGGGAAGTACCGCAAACAGATAGGGAAGCAGCGTTAGAGCAGGGAGGACAGCATTTTCAGTTGCGGATTTACGATGTCACGGATATTGACTTAGATACGCAACCTGCCCACAACGTCCAGTCTTACGACGATTGTGACGAATTCAGCCAACAACGACACGTACCAATCTATGTGAGCGATCGCGACTATGTGGCAGAAATCGGCTATCTCACGCCTCTTGGTGAATGGTTGACACTTGCCCGTTCCAACCCGATGTGGGCGCTCTCTACATCAAAGATACAGGAAGATCATCTAGCTATAGACACATCTTATCCTAGACAATCCGAACCAAATGTGCTAGGAAACGATAGCGCCACTTTCATTAATGGGGGAATCAGTGACGGATCGCACAGAAGTCGGATCGCTTTAGTACCCAGCCACGCAGGGTTCGCGAATGCGCTGTGGGAAGTAGCGTCAGCAGAGAGGGAAACGGCATTACAGCATGGAGGACAGCATTTTCAATTGCGGATCTACGATGTTACCGACATCCATCTAGATACGCAACCCGCCCACAACATGCAATTTTACGATGACTGTGATGAATTTAGCCAAGAGCGATACGTACCTATTTATAGAAGCGATCGCGACTACGTAGCCGAAATCGGCTACGTAACTTCTGACAATCAGTGGTTGACACTTGCCCGTTCCACCCCCGTGCGAGTTCCTTCGTTGGCAGCAGAAAGTCGTGTAACTAGACGGGATGGCTGTAAAATTCAACATCTCGCCGTTCACAGTCGTAATCACTGTTACCGACTGGATGATGCACAGATGAGAAACCTTCAGCAAACAGGAGTGTCCAAAACTCTCGAACCTGGAATCTATGTGGTGCGGATTGCCGATGGTAACTTTGGCTATGGAATGTCAAGTCAAATGAGGCAGCCAATAGTCCTATTATGGATTTATGGCGGAAGATTTATCAATAAAAAGACTAATGCTGTGGTACAAGCAACTTGGTCATCGTTGAACGGATATGACGATACGCTGACTATGGAAGTTTTGGAGACAACAACCCTTTGTGCCTTTTTCTTAGATACTTATGTTGATGATAACTATGGGGAAGTCACTCTATCTGTGATTCGACTTTACTCAAATGGTTAATTGTTAATGGTTGATAGTTAATTGCAATTAACAATTAACTATCAACCATTAACAGCCTCACAAATATTGTAAGTATTTAACCGAACATGAGGCTAAATCCGCCAAGCTTTGAACCAGCGATCCAATACAGTGTTGAATATTTTTTTGGCTTGATGCTTGCGCTGCCACTTTCGGAAAGCAACTTCGTAGTCTTCGCCTGAAGTGTGAGAACTGTTCCAGCCATCAAGACAAACAGCTAGTCCCCAAAAGAGCAAAATGTACAGCGCCCAAGAAAGTCCACCGCTACTCAACAGGTTTACCAGCAGCAAAACACTGTTGACAATGACATATCTGCCCAAACGTTTCTTGAATTTACTCAGTCGGTAAGTATTGAAAGTCAAACGCTGTTGCATTTCTCCTTGTTGCGTCAACCAATCGCTTTCGGCTATTTTTAACGAATCTATCGAAATCTCTAGTTCTGAAGCGATTTCCATCAACTGTTCGTAGGAAAACTCTTTATTTTTGTCATCAGCTTGACGTGCGATCGCCAAGTGTAAAATTTGCTGTACATCTTCTTGACTATAATAACGAGTAGTTTTAGTTTCAAATACTGTCATAATTTTGTCTTGTGATATTACTTTTTATATACCCAGTAGATGCTCTACAATCATGCCACTGCCAATAGCTGGCTGATTCTTGCTATCCCTAGACTAGCATTTTTTAGCGGGTAGGGAGACTAATTAGTTATTAACCAAGCCGATTTTCGGTTTTGGGTTAGAAGTGGAAATTGCTGACGAATTTATTGTTCGGTACAATCAAAAATCTCATCCATCATCCAAAAGAAGCCAGATACCCGGATTCATCCTTGAGAACAATCCAAAATCTAAAATCCGTGCATTAAAAATACCAAATAGTGATCAGGACAAACTCAATGATTATCGAAAATGGTCAAATCCTTACCCTATCCGTTGATATTGGTGGCAGTGGCATTAAGGTGATGCTTTTAGATCTTCAAGGTAATCCCTTAACAAAAAGGGCGAGAGCGGAAACACCCCGACCCGCAAAACCAGAGGTGATTATTAATACAGTCCTCACCTTGGCAGCTACTCAAGGAGAGTTTCATCGTGTTTCCGTAGGGTTTCCTGGTGTAGTGAGGCTCGGAGTTACGGAAACAGCAGCAAATTTAGATCCAGATTGGATCGGGTTTGATTTGGCAACGGCATTGTCGGAGCGTTTAAATAAACCTGTACGGGTGATTAATGATGCTGATATGCAGGGTTTAGGAGCAATTTCCAGCAAGGGAGTCGAATTGGTGATTACGCTAGGTACGGGTTTTGGCTCGGCTTTGTTTGTGGATGGGAAACTGGTGCCGAATTTGGAAATGGGGCATCATCAATTTCGCAAAGAGGAAACTTACGAAGAACAGTTAGGACGCGCCGCTTTGGAAAAACACGGTGAGAAAAAATGGAACAAGCGTTTAGAAAAGGCGATCGCATCGTTGCAACATCTGTTTAATTACGATCATCTTTACATTGGTGGTGGTGAAGCGGAAGGGGTAAAAATCGAGCTACC
>CAZZVG010000936.1:0-3488 GCA_964657295.1 Iningainema sp.
ACTGGGGACATTGATTGGCGTTTTATTAGCTCCTTTGGGGATGTTATATCAAGATGTTTCTAGAGGGTTAACTTTATTGACAGGGTTTTGGCTGTTCCTGACTCCTGTGGTTTATCCGCTCCCGACTCACGGAACTTTTAGCTTTTTAGTCAAGCTGAACCCTGTGACTCCTCTATTAATCACAATCAAAGAGTTAGCAACTACAGGAATTGTATCAGATCCTTGCCGATTTTGGGTGGTTAGTATCATCACTCTAGCTGGCTTATTGCTTACCTGGATTGCATTCCGTCTTGCTATGCCTTTTGTCATCGAAAGAGTCAGTTCGTAATTGTGCTCAGATGCTGGCTGAGAATTTTTGGTGAAGACGGTCATTTGTGTTTTATAATTAGCTTTTTCATACCAATGATAGATGACAAAAAACAATGCATCAGGTTTATAGGTGAGTAGTGAATTTTCATATGTAATAGCTGATGAATAATTTGACAGTAAAAGAAGTTTTTGTTCCACCTGAAGAAACTGAAGTTCTTGTCTCAGTTAAGAATATTTCTAAAAAATTTTGTAGAGACTTAAAACAATCTTTATTATACGGTATTCAAGACATTGGGACAGAATTAATAGGGGGCGATCGCAAAAGCAATACTCTGCGTCCAAAAGAGTTTTGGGCACTCAAGGATATAAGCTTTCAACTACGGCGGGGAGAAGCTTTAGGATTAGTAGGATCTAATGGAGCCGGAAAAAGTACACTGCTACGCCTGATTAGTGGTTTGATTAAACCCGATACTGGAAGCGTAATTGTTAGGGGTAGGGTGGCTCCATTAATTGCATTGGGAGCAGGGTTTAATCCCATCTTAACCGGACGAGAAAATATTTATGCTAATATGTCGATTCTCGGTCTATCAAAGAAAGAAATTGAAAACAGAATTCAAGATACAATTGATTTTGCGGGAATTGCCGATGCTATTGACGCACCTGTGCAAACTTACAGTTCGGGTATGGCAGCTCGACTGGGATTTGCTTGTGCAGTTTATATAGAACCAGACATTTTACTGATCGATGAAGTTCTGGCTGTTGGAGATACAAACTTTAGATTAAAGTGCTATCAGAGATTAGCAAAACTACGAGAACAGGGAACAGCTTTTATTTTAGTTTCTCATAATCCCCACGTCATCTTAAATGTATGTGAATCTTCTATTTATCTAGATAAAGGCAATTTAATGAAAGCTGGAAATACAGAAGATGTTATTCAGAAATATGAAGAAGATATCTCTTTTGGGGGAACAGAAACACCTGTCGGAGTTATGCATTTACCAGCTAAAAAAAAGAGTGAAAGTTTAGGTGTTGATATTGTTTCTCTTAGTTTTAAAGATGATCTGGGAAATGCACTTGTAGCTCCTTTTTGCGGTGAACCCGCTTATTTATGTGTGGAATGTAAAGCTGAGCAGAAAATTGATAATGCCAATTTGGGTGTATTGATTACAGCTTTATCCGGACAACATGAGCGGGTTTTGTATATGAGTTCTACAAGTGACAATCAGCCCTTAAAGATACTTCCTGGTAAAGTTGAAATCCAGATGCAAATGCCTTACTGTTGTTTGTTACCTGGTGTATACAGCGCTAAAATATATATAAAAGAGGGTGTATGTTCATTTGATATTGTTGAATCTTTTAGATTCGCTGTAAAATCTAGCAAAATTATTAGTCAATCTTTGTTTTATCAACCACGAAAATGGAAGGTGATTAGTCAGGATATTTAAAACCTTTGTATCAAACAAACTTTCTGATGATAAAATCAGAATTTAGAAAAATTTAGGGTCAATATTCCGCGCTTTAAGATGCAATATATTGATATTCAATAATAATTCCTAATAATGCTCAGGAATCAAGTATTAATACTGACCATAATTGTGAATTTGTGATTGTGATCTAATCACCATTAGCCAGATATGGGAAATCTAAGTGTATTACAAAACGGAAAGTGGTTTATGAAAAAAATAATAATTAAGGAAGAAATATTTGCCAAACAAAGTAAATATTTGATAACATTATTAAGGCTAAAATTTCTATCTCTAGAAAATTTACTTGTCATTCATCCTTGTGTGTTTTTATTCAAAAATATTTAGTTACAAAAATGCAATTTGTTTCGGTAATCATACCCTGTTTTAATGCAGAAAAATGGTTGGCAGAGGCAATTGATAGCTGCTTGCAACAGACTTACCCAAATATTGAAATTATTGTCATGGATGATGGCTCTACAGATAATTCTTTAGAAATTATTAAGAGTTATGGAAATCTCATATACTGGGAAAGTTTTCCTCATAAAGGAGGAAATTATGCTAGAAACAGCGCTTTTGCTTTATCAAAAGGAAAATATATTCAGTATTTAGATGCCGATGATTACATTTTACCAGAAAAAATAGAAAGACAAGTCAAATTCCTAGAAGAGACGGGAGCGGATGTGGTTTATGGAGATTGGAGATTTCGACGACATTTACCCAATGGAAAAAGCTTCTTGGATGAAATCAAGATTGCGGGAGCGCAACCAGATATCCTTGAGTCTTTACTAGCAAATTGGTGGACTGCTCTTGCTTCTTTACTTTATAAAAGAACTATCGTAGAAAGTAGTCCCAAATGGGATGAAAATTTATCAGCTGCACAAGATAGAGATTTTTTCATCTCGGTAGTCATGAATGGTGCTAAAGTTGTCTATCAACCAGGCTGTTATTCAATTTACAGACGATATGGTAATGTGACAGTCTCTACTGCCTGTAAACCTCGTTGGATCAAAAGCCATTGTATCGTTTTAGACAGGGTAGAAAAAAAATTGTTATACTTGAATCAATTTTCTCCTGCCTATCGTCGTGCTTTAGCTATGTCCTATTTTTACCTGGCTAGATATTCTTTGTCTACCCAATATTCACAATATGTAAAACTTATGGAAAAAGCTTTAATTTTATTTCCAGAGTTTAAGGCAAAGAGTAAAAATTCAGGTTATAAAATAACTCAAGAGATTTTGGGCTTTCGTAAAACTGAAAGAATTGCCAGTTATATTTTGCGAGTCGAAAGGTTTATCAATTTAATCTTGAGGCGCTTTGTCGCTTTAAGGAGAAATTCAGCGTAACATTAGTAAAGAGTGCTACTTCTTAATAACCACCAAGTTGCAGTTTAAATGTAGGAAATACTGATGAACCGTTCTAAAATAGTGGCCATTTTTACAGGCGCAATTTCGATAATTTTAGCGATCGCCTACCTTATTCTCGTTCAATTATTGGACTTTCGAGGCGAAATGAAACCCGCCCCCGTCAGCCAATTGCAGCATTCGATCATCGTTGCACAGAGCTTTTCTTGAAGATAAGTGCGAGTACAAAAGTTTCATAGACAAGACTTTTCAGTTAGTGATATCCAGCCAAGATCCCCCCAACCCCCCTTAAAAAGGGTAACCGTTCAGGGGGGGAGCGCCCTTGAAAATACCCATTGCTTGATTAATCGGT
>CAZZVG010000937.1:0-3488 GCA_964657295.1 Iningainema sp.
CTTACAAAGCGACCATAAAACGTGGCAGGGTTGGTTAAAATCCCAATGGCAGTTTTACTGGGCTGCTGTACCGATTGGAATAGAAGGTGAACCCCTGAAAAGCGCTGCTATCTCAAAAGAACAAGAAGATAAATTTCAACCTTGGCGAGATGCCCAAAATCAAATATATAACTTAACGACTGATAAAACAAAACTCTTTCAACCGAATGAAATGAATTTTCTCCGGGAAGCTTGCAAGCAACGCTTAGAAACGCAAGGGAGAAGATTTAGTGTCAATGTTGGTTCTTGGTGGGCGCACATTTTTGACCAAACTCGTTACTCTGTAACAGCCGTAAAGAATGCCCGCAATTGGCAGATTCCTACAGCTTTTGGTCCTCGCTCTACTATATCTGGTATCGGACCAGTGATACATCCAGGAGATGATTGGATCGCTGAAAGCGAAACTAAAAAATACTGGGAAAGACAAGTAGGCTTATTTGACGGCAGAGAACAACTCAATGCCACGGAAACTATCAAGCGGGGGCTGGAAAAGGTTTTACCTACGCTATTACAAAGAAACGATGATGAACAAAACGCTGAGACAATCGCCGCATCATACCCTGACTTAACATCCGGAGTCGCAGGATATTTAAAAGTTAACGAGAATAACACCGCTCATCAACGGCAATTTAAACAAGCCTGTGAAGCCGTAATCACAAAATTTCCTTGGGTTGAATGTGTCATTCAGGAAATGAGAAGCAAATGGGGAATTCCTTGGATAGATGACAACACAGCACCCAAGAAATATCATCCCCGCTTATTAAATGCAGGCTGGTTAGTAGAAGATATTAAAACAGAGGAGATTGATACATTAGAACAGTTGTTGAAAAAGGAAACAGACCAAGATATCAAAGAGAATATCCGCCGAAACATCAGCACAATTAAAACAAAATATCGTTCCGAAATTCAAAAGACAATTGACAGATAATAATTTTAAACAAGAATCTGACAGATAAATAACTCGCCCACCACGTAGAACGAGCCTCTTAATAACAAGTATTTCGGTCAAATCAATCTTCATCTTCTATCTACAGGTAGTACAATAAAGCTTTGTTTTTATACCTTTAGAATGATTGACCATAGCTGATTCTTTCCATATAAAATCGACGCTTTTACATGAAGACAAATCTGTCATTACACCATTTTGGATGCGCTGATAGGTGCAGAAACATAAATTAAAAATTAAAAATTAAGTAGGTTGACATAAAAACATAAATATGTCAACAAATGTTGCTCTGCTCATAAACGAAGCCACAGATCCCCGACTTCTTTAAGAAGTCGGGGATCTTATTTTTCACGAATGATTTAGGACTGGTAATACCAATTTCAAAAATGTTTGCAACACATCAATCGTAAGGGCGAACAACCGTTCGCCCCTACATGGCATTTTGGGGTCATTTCTCTCTTCTTTCTTCTTTCTTGGCGTTCTTGGCGTCGTCTCCCCTTGGGAGACGCTGACGCTCGAGGACTCGCTAACGCTGCGCTAACGCGAAGGCGGTTCATTAAATTATTCGCTCCTTCTCCTCCAACCATTGTAAAACTCGATTCCATGCCCACCAGATATCAGGATCTTGGGCTTGGTGCTGGCACTGTTTGCTACTCATATGGCTAACATGACCGCCGTGACGGGTTAGTAGCAAATCTATGGTGGGGTTGCTGGCACAGGCAGCTTGCAGATCGGGGACAATTGTCGGATCGAATAATGGATCGTCTTCAGCGTATATAATTAAAGTAGGTTTTTTTATGTGTGGCAGCAAATGTAAAGCTTTGCTTGCTTCGTAGTAAGCTTCTACAGAAGGAAAACCCAATCGCCCAATTACCAGTTCGTGGTCAAAACCCCAGATGCTGTTAGCTCGTTCAATTGCTTCTGGTTTTAGGGTACCAGGATGTGCATCATGAATTCGCCAAGCGAGTTTCTTTAAATTTTGAGCGATCGCCTTCTCCAAATATCTGCCTAAGGGTTGTTGAACTAAATAACAAAGCGATCGCCTAGAATCCAAATTCGGGCAAATCACTGCCGCACCGCCGATGTCACTGTCTAGTAATCCTAACTCAGAAGTCAGTTCCAGCGATGCTTTCACTGCCCAAAGCGCCAATTGTCCTCCCAAAGAATATCCGAGAAACCAGAATTTCTCAGGACAGCCCATACTCTTGGCAGCCGCCGCAATGCGAACATAATCCTCCCCTTCGTACAAACCATCGCTTGTTAAGGTTGGCGACAAATCGGCCGTCTTGCCGTGGGCACGCCAATCAAACAACACAACAGCGTATCCTTGAGCGTATGCCTTACGTGCCAATAGCCTGAGAAACCATTGATTATCCAACTCGCCTATAATGCCATAAGTGCCAATGATCGTACCGCGAGGGTTTTGTGGTATGGCAACCTGCCCAAATATTGGCACTCCTTGGGCACCTACAAAAATCTTTTCCTCATATGACGGCTCAGAATTTTTTGTAGTATTTTCCCAAACACGAGATCCCCAGCGTGAGGTGTGAACAGTCAGGACTAGACTGTTTCTCAGCCAGAATGGTGGACTGTAGGTCGTATAATACATAGCAAGTTAAATGAGTATAGTTTAACTTTGTTTTACAAACCTTTAATCTTAATCTTTATGTTAGATTTAAAATATTTTTTATAATCAATAAAGCAATCTTTGTATCTACCAAAGGTTCTTATTTTTCCTTCATAGGTAGTAAATTTTTCATAATGCCGAGGATTCTTGTCATAGACGATGACCTAGCAATTTCAGAACTCGTTGCCGTTAACCTAGAAATGGCTGGCTACGATGTCAGTCAAGCTGAAGACGGCATTAAAGGTCAAGCCCTAGCTCTCCAACTCCAGCCAGACTTGATAATGCTCGATCTGATGTTGCCCAGGGTGGATGGATTTACCGTTTGCCAGCGCCTGCGACGGGATGAGCGTACTGCTGAGATTCCGGTGTTAATGTTGACGGCTTTAAGCCAAACTCAGGACAAGGTGGAAGGCTTTAATGCTGGTGCAGATGATTATCTCACCAAGCCATTTGAAGTCGAAGAAATGCTCGCACGAGTCAGGGCACTTTTGCGGCGAACTGATCGCATTCCTCAAGCGGCAAAGCACAGCGAAATTCTTAACTATGGACCAATTACTCTTGTTCCCGAACGGTTCGAGGCTATTTGGTTCACTCAGACTGTAAAACTGACCCACTTGGAATTTGAACTACTCCACTGCTTACTCCAACGTCACGGTCAGACAGTTTCCCCTAGCGAAATTCTGAGGGAAGTTTGGGGGTACGATCCGGATGATGACATTGAAACTATTCGAGTGCATATCCGCCACTTAAGAACCAAGTTAGAACCAGATCCCCGTCATCCCCGCTATATCAAGACAGTCTATGGAGCCGGATACTGTCTTGAGTTGTCCAATGCCCCTGTATCAACTGAAAGCGTTGCAACATCAGAAGTTGAGT
>CAZZVG010000938.1:0-3485 GCA_964657295.1 Iningainema sp.
GGTCAAGATTACTCTTGCTGACTTAACCTTAAATTTAATTTGACTGACCTACTTAACATAATGAAAAAAATCTTAATATTGTCAGCAAATCCTAAAGATACAAGTAGACTGCGCCTAGACCAAGAGGTACGGGAAATTCAGGCGGCGCTAAAACGTGCTAAAAATCGAGAGCAGTTTGAAATCGTCACTTCTTGGGCAATACGAGTTGAAGATCTGCGCCGCGCAGTGTTGGAATACCAACCAGCGATTGTTCACTTTTCTGGGCATGGTTCAGGTAGCACTGGCTTAGCTTTAGAGAATAATTCTGGGCAAGTGCAACTCGTAAGTACAGAATCTCTAGCAAGGTTATTTGGATTGTTTCAAGGCAAGATTGAGTGTGTTGTACTCAACGCCTGTTATTCACAAACCCAAGCAGTGGCAATTCACCAACATATTGATTATGTTGTCGGCATGAATCAGGCTATTGGGGATGTGGCGGCTATTGAGTTTGCCATTGGATTTTATGATGCACTAGGTGCTGGCAGACCTTATGAGGATTGTTTTGAGGTCGGTTGTGCTTCTGTTGACTTACAGGGGATTCCAGAGTCAGAAACACCAGTACTCAAAGCAAGGCGGCGATCGCCATTTTCTTCAGATGAACAAACACAATCCAAAACCAACTCCACAGGCGTAGTATTAGCATCAGCAGAAAACAACTCACAACCAAGAGACTACGGTGGAATTTCCCAAAGTCTTAGTGGTGGGCAAATGTACGGTGGGATGCAGGCAGTACAAGGCGACTACAACCAACAAACTATGAGGATTAAAAATACTGCGTCTCCTCATGAAAAACAACTCACCCAACAAGAAGCCATTCAGTTGCTATTGCAAATTGAGCAGATGGTAAAGGAATTCTTAGAATTGCCACCTATCACAAAAGAAAAATCACTCAGGTATTTGGCAGCGTCTGTTGAAGAAGTTCAATCAAATGACCCTGATAAACAGTTAGCAGCTGGAAATCTCAAACGCATGGCAGAAATATTAAAAACTATAAACCAAACCTCAGCATCTACTAAGAACTTATGGGAGAATGTCAAGGTAATACTGATGCAGCTATCGACTTGGTTGGGTTTCGCTAAGAATTTCTTCGGAGAGTAGGACTAACCTATGAACCAGCCTTTGTATCCGGGAAGCAATCTACCATCTGCCCAACAGCCAGGAATTTTACAGGAAGTTGATAGTTCCACATTAGGTGGTGGAATGCAGGCTGCAATGGGCGATGATAATGTCCAAATTCAGGGTGACAGCAACATTGTTACTTTTAACAAGACGGAGATTCTACAAATCTCTGTTGAAGAGATTAAAACCCGTCGATTTGTAGAAACCTCACCCTACAAAGGGTTAAAGAAATTTGAGCCAGAAGACAAAGATTTGTTTTTTGGTCGTGACCAATTTCTCACAGGTTTGGTCAATGAACTAGAACAAACTAACCTGATTTTACTTTTAGGGGCTAGTGGTAGTGGCAAGTCATCAGTAGTGCGTGCAGGTTTAATTCCCTGGCTATCACAAAAATGGAGATCGCGGTTAGTGAGCCTAATGTTTACCCCAGATAGTGACCCTTTTGAATCTTTTTATGCCAGCTTACTCAGCAAATATAAGCAAGCAGAAGTCCAAACTGCCCGTGAGGCTAAAGTTGGGACTCTCACTCAGGTGGTGACTAGGTTGAAGCAGTCTGATGATTATTGGCTGATCTTCATTGACCAGTTTGAGGAGTTGTTTACTACCAGTCAACCTGATAAGCGAAACCAGTTGATTGCTAGCTTGGTGCAATTGAGTAAAACTAAGCAGCGTTCTGTCAAAATTGTGGCGACAATGCGGGCTGATTTTCTGGATCAGTTAAGTCCTTATCCCGAACTTGTAAAGGCTACAGATAAACATCGTCCGTTTATTGCTGATATGCAACGGGATGAGTTGCGGTTGGCAATTGAACAGCCTGCTGCTCAGCATGGAGTGGTGTTTGAAGAGGGATTAGTGGAGGAAATCATCAGAAATGTACAGGGACAGGCAGGATATTTGCCGTTGTTGCAATATACGTTAAATCTACTGTGGGAAACAGAGGTTAAAAATAACAATATTGGCGATCGCACACTCAAGATGAGTACCTATAGCCAGTTGGGTGGCGTGTGGGGCGCACTCCACCAACGAGTTGAGAAGATTTACAAGAACTTGACACTAGACCAACAAACATGCGTACAACGCATCTTTTTGAGGCTAGTTGAGATTGGTGGGGATAAAGAATCGGGAACGGAGTGGAAACCCGTTCGGAGACGGGCGATGCTATTTGAGTTTAGCGAAAAACGCGAAAAAGAAGTGCTGACTCAGTTAATCGACCAAAGCTTGTTAGTGAGCAATCATCAACCTCAGTCTGAAGTCTCCACCGTGGAGATTGCCCATGAAGCTTTGCTAACCTCTTGGACACGGTTGAATGAATGGATTGGAGAAAACCGTCAGGCGATCGCCCTTTGCAACCGTTTGAATGAAGATGTCAGACAATGGCAAAAGACGAAAGCAGATGATGAACTTTGGAGTGGCTCAAGATTAGAGCGAGTTTTGGAACTCAAACAGAATCAGGCATTTAATCAAGTTTGTGGTGGGTTTTGTGACACTGCCAATCAGTTTATTGATGCTAGTGTAGGACGGCGCGATCGCCAACGCCGCAAAACAGTCATCGCACTATCTGCTTTTTCCACTGTCGCATTAGCGCTAGCTGCTTTTTCGGGCATTCAATACCTGACAGCCGAAAGAGAACAAGTTATTGCCCAACAGGAAACTTCAAAAGCTAGTTTTGCTGCTAATAGAAATACCTTGGATGCTCTACTGGTTGGCTTGGATGCTACCAACCGTTTTCAATCATCAATTTGGGGCAACACCAATCCACAAATCCAGTCTGAAATGCAGACCACGTTGGAGCAGGCAGTTTACTGGAGCCGAGAGCGTAATCGTCTAGAAGGGCATCAGAATGCTGTTCAAAGTGTCAGTTTTAGCCCAGATGGTCAGATGCTGGCTACAGGTAGTTATGATCACACAGTGAAACTGTGGCGTTCCGATGGTAGCTTAATCACGACTCTGAAAGGACATACACAGCCAGTGATGAGCGTTCGTTTTAGTCCCGATGGAAAAATGATTGCTTCTGGTAGCCAAGATGGAACGGTCAGGCTTTGGGATCGCAATGGTAAGCCAATGCAGGTTATCAAAGCTCATAATGGCTGGGTTTTGAGTGTCAGCTTCAGTCCTGATGGTAAGACCATTGCCACTGGCAGCGAAGATAAAACAGCGAGACTGTGGCAAATTGACGGTCGGTTGCTCAAAACCCTAGAGGGACATCGTGGATTGGTCAGGCAGGTGAGCTTTACTCCTGACGGGAATCGGATTGTCACTATTAGCGCGGATACGACGGTAAAGCTTTGGACACGAGACGGGAAGTTGTTCAAAACCCTCACTGGACA
>CAZZVG010000939.1:0-3485 GCA_964657295.1 Iningainema sp.
ACTACCGAACATGTCATCAGGGGTAGAAGTTGCCAGTAGAATCAGATCTAATTCTTGTGGTGAAATACCTGAAGAAGCGATCGCCTTTTGGCTGGCTAGAGTTGCCAGTCCGCTCAAGGACTCGTTGTTGAGTGCTAACCGCCGTTGACGAATCCCTGTCCTTGTGGTAATCCATTCATCTGATGTATCCACCAGTTTAGTTAGTGCCTGGTTATCTAGGAAAGTTGCTGGTAATGCGGAGCCACTTCCTGTAATTGCTATTCCGATATTTTGCATTGCGGCATCTCCCAAGCTATCAGCTATTAGTTAGTTGTTCAAAGTCAAAAGCCCTTTGTCATTGGTTGAAAGTCCTTACAAATGACTAATAACTCATGACCAATGACTAATCACTGCTAACCGCGCTCCTGCTGTAAACTTTGATACTGATACTGAATTCTCTGTAACACCTGATGATCGACTGCTTCTTTCGCCAAGCGAATAGCATTAAAAATAGAAGGTGCTTGAGAACTACCGTGACTGATAATGCAAATTCCGGCAACACCTAATAGTAAAGCCCCACCGCGTTCTGCATGGTCAACTCGCTGCTTAAGCCGCCTCAGATTTGGTTTTAAAATCGCCGTGCCTATTTGACCGTGCAATCCTTGGGGTAACTCTTCTCGAATAAATTGCAGCAACACCCCCCCGACTGCTTCGGCAAATTTTAACAACACGTTGCCCACAAAGCCATCACAGACAATCACATCAAAGTCACCCGAAAGGACATCACGCCCTTCGGCATTGCCAATAAAAGAAATTTGGGAATTTTCCCGCAGCATTTGGTGGGCTTGGACTGCGACATCGTTTCCTTTACGTTCTTCTTCACCAATATTCAACAAACCTACTTTGGGATCTTCTGTACCCAGTACGTACTGACTATAAATTGACCCCATCACAGCGAATTGCTCTAAAAACTTAGGACGACAGTCTACATTTGCGCCAACATCCAGTATTAGTACTGGCTTATTGGCTATTGTCGGAAAGACCGCACCAATTGCCGGACGGTCAATTCCCGGTATTCGTCCCAAGCGGAGTAAAGCTGCTGCCATAGCTGCCCCCGAGTGACCTGCAGAAACTACTGCATCCGCCCGATTTTGCTTTACCAAATCCATTGCTACATTGATCGAAGCCTTCGGTTTGCGTTTGATAGCGCTTAAAGGCTCCTCATCCATTGTGATCGCTTCCTCAGCAGGAACGATCTCCACCTGCTCCAAATTTGTGTTTGGCGGCAGTTGGCTTTCAATTGCTTGGGGATGACCCACTAATAAGACTTGAACACCCAATTCTTCTCGTGCTCGCAGAGCGCCAGCAACGATTTCATCGGGTGCGCGATCCCCTCCCATTGCATCAATTGCGATCCTTACGCAAGTCGATCCCATTGCTTAGAGCTTCTAGAAACCTTATAAATTTTACCAGATGCCTCAGATACCGTCGTAAATTCGGAAGTGCTAAAACACGACTCTTACTACGGCCTTAGATTCCGTCAAGCCCAACATAGCACGAATTCTCTCTGTTACTTACAACTCGACTTTGCTGATTGTGTTCATTCCCACGAGAGTATGAGTGTTTTCTGGAAGTTAAATTTTCATTTATTTGTCCTAAATAATACATCTTGAATACTGATTTCTAGCCCATGGGTGATGATTTGCGATGTTAGGGGAGGGGATTTGTTGATTAGCAAGGGTATCTGCTAAAAATCCCAAAATTTGCCTGATTTTACTACTGATTTTCCGAAGATCTTGAATAGACATAAGTAAGTCGGTACAAATCAAGCTAACTAGTGAGTCCAGTCCTGAATGCGAACGCGAGAGCGTCTCCGCTACTGAGAAGAGAAGAGCGTCACCCTTCTTTCTCATGGTCGTAGGAGTGTCCGTTTTCATTAATCATTGATCATGGTTTCAGCCTTATTTACGAGTCGTAAGGCTCGCGTTTATTGCCGCTCACTTACAAAGAGAGGCAGAGGGCAGCTATATCATTTGTATTAATAGAAACTACATAGATCAGTATAGAGCATACTTTAAAAGAAAGAACAATCAAGGGAGATCCGCTATCTAATCAGTCAACAGGCACAAAAGTTAACTGTTAACCGTCAACTTATATAATAGAGTCCTTCATCCTTTTTAGTCGGGGAATGATTTGATAGAGAGTCTGTGGGTGGATGGCGCAAACAAATTTTGCCCACCCTCATCAATAAATTTGAATGCGCTACGGCTCCTGTTTAAGGACAGAATTGGGAGCATTTAGCAGTCATTTTTTAGTGGGTGTCATCAAAATCTCATTGTCAAATCTTTTGAAGGACTATAACCTCATTGAAAACTCATTATTCTCTGTTTTTCGTGTTAAAACGATTAGACAGCCATCAAGATGTGTCTTGAAACCGAAAAAGAACTTAGAATCCAGTGATCAGAACTCACGATGAGATTTGTACAGCCTGGTTACTCCTTCCTTAGGTGACAAGCCTCACCAATACTTTTCCAACGAAGAGCGTTGGGCTAACAATTTGGTTGTCTTCAATTTAGAGGGGTCGAATCGCCACCTAATTACATTGTGTGTTCTTCTTCAAAGGATTTTTGTACAACAGGCGTAGCCATTATGTTCTTTGGCGGACATGCACTATGTTGAAATAGTGGTGTGCCTTGTATTAAAGTAATTTTCAAGACTTGGATGAAAAGAGTATTTGATCTTATGTCAGCAGAAGGGTAAGCAGGAAGCCTTGTCATGTCGAAGTGTGATTCAACAAACAAGTGGTCGAATACTAAGTACAATCATCAACAGCAGTGTGCTATTAACCTCATTTTACACATTGATTGTAGTGTGAGGGGTATGACCCATACTATAACTCTATTCTCCATCCCACTTGTGCAAGAAAAAATTAATCGATATCAAAACTCGATACCTTGTGGTCGAGAGTATTTGCGCAATCTTACAGAAAACAAAGTAGCACATTCTACAGAGGAATGAAGCATGCTGGAATTATTGGGTTCAGGTTTGGTTTCGGTTTGGCTCCAAATGGTTGGGGTGCCAGTTAAGCCCTTAGATGCTTTAGATGTATTGGCTTGGCAAAGTAGCCCTGGTTTGGTTCTTGCTGCCGATCCAAATCCAGCTGCGGCTACCACAGTTGAACAATATCTACAGGAACTGCAAAAATTGAAACTGGTGAGTCGCGAGCAAACGGAGAGTCAAGGGGTGTGGATACAGTCCGGACCTATGCTAATGGCCAATCACGAAGGTACGACTCCTTTGCCTGCCGCCTCTTTAACTAAAATTGCCACCACACTTGTAGCATTGAAAAATTTGGGACCAGATCACCAATTTCAGATGTTGGTAAGTGGCACAGGACCAGTACAAAATGGTGTGTTGCAGGGAGATTTGGTGATTACGAGCGGTGGCGATCCTTTGTTTGTTTGGGAGGAAGCCATCGCTCTTGGGAACAGTCTCAACCAAATGGG
>CAZZVG010000940.1:0-3485 GCA_964657295.1 Iningainema sp.
GCTACTATCACCGGAATGATAGGGCACTTCCAAACGTTACTCGAAGGTATAGTTGTGAATCCAGACCAACGAATTGCTAATTTATCACTTTTAAGTGAATCTGAGTTGCATCAGTTGTTAGTTGAATGGAATAATAACCAGATGGATTATCCTCAAGATAAGTGTATCTATCAGCTATTTGAGAGCATTGTAGAGCAGAATCCTAATTCGATTGCACTAGTAGTTGAAGATAAACAACTAACGTACAAAGAGTTAAATATACGCAGTAATCAACTTGGAAATTATCTCATAAAATTAGGAGTTACAACCGAAGTTTTAGTAGGACTTTGTGTAGACAGATCTTTTGATATGGTAATCGGGATGTTGGGCATCCTGAAAGTAGGTGGAGCTTATGTTTCTTTAGATCCAAGCTATCCATCTGAACGGTTAAACTTTATGATTGAAGATGCTCAAGTCTCAGTTTTATTAACGCACGAGCTATGGCTTGAACGTCTGAAAAATTATAATTCACAAATAGTCTGTTTAGATAAAGATTGGGAGATTATTTCTCGAGAGATTGAAGATAACCCCGCTAGCAACAGTACAGTAGATAACCTGGCTTATGTAATTTACACCTCAGGATCAACTGGAAAACCTAAAGGTGTTATGGTTGAACATAGAGGATTGTTAAATTTGGTTTTCTGGCATCGAAAAGCTTTTACCGTTTCACGGTTTGATCGAGCAACGCAGATTGCTGGAGTAGGCTTTGATGCTTGTGGTTGGGAAATTTTGCCTTATCTTAGTGCTGGAGCAAGCATTTATTTTGTGGATGATGAAACCAAGCGATCGCCTGACCATCTGCGAGATTGGCTAATCTCAAAAGAGATAACCATTTCTTTCCTCCCAACACCTTTAGCAGAGAAAGTTTTATTATTAGATTTTCCTAAAGATACCGCGTTACGAATATTGCTCACAGGTGGAGACAAACTAAATCAATATCCTTTAGCTTCCCATTCTTTCCAAGTATTTAATAATTACGGACCAACTGAAAACACGGTCGTTACAACTTATGCTCATCTTACTGTGAAAGATAAAGATAATTTAGCACCTGCAATTGGTCGTGCGATCGCCAACACAAAAGTTTACATATTAGATCAATATTTACAACCTGTGCCCATTGGCGTTACAGGAGAGTTATACATAAGCGGTTATGGATTAGCACGAGGCTATTTAAGCCGTCCCGATTTGACCAGCGAGTGCTTCTTTTCTAACCCTTTTATTAATGACTCAAAAGCACGACTTTATAAAACAGGTGATTTAGTTCGCTATCGATTAGATGGTAATATTGAATTTTTAGGTCGCCTCGATGAGCAGGTGAAAATTCGTGGCTACCGTATTGAATTAGGAGAAATTGAAGCAGTACTGAGCCAGCATCCAGCAGTACAGTACAGTATAGTAATAAGTCGTGAAGATAACGGTGAAAAGTACTTAGTAGCTTATGTGATACCAAAAACCGAATACAGCACCGAGCAGGAGAATACAAAATTAACTTCATTGCAGAGCGAGCAGGTTTTGCAATGGCAGATGCTCTACAATGAAACTTATAATCAACCTGCTGATTCAGACCCAAAATTGAATATTTTAGGCTGGAATAGTAGTTACACAAATCAGCCTATTCCAGTGGAGGAGATGCGTGAGTGGGTAGATAAGCAAGTCGAGCAGATTTTGGAGCTACAACCCAAAAGAGTGCTAGAAATTGGTTGCGGAACGGGTTTGATTTTGTTTAGGATTGCACCTTACTGCACTAAATATTCGGGAACAGACTTTTCCTCAGTTTCACTTAACTACATTCAGCAGCAGTTACAAAAGCAAGAAATGCCGCAGATAAAGCTGTATCAGCAAATGGCTACTGACTTTGATAAGGTCGAAAAAGCCGCTTTTGATGTAGTCATTTTGAACTCGGTTATACAATATTTTCCTAGTATTGATTATTTAATTCGCGTATTAGAAGGTGCTGTGGAAGCAACTGCTCCTGGTGGGTTTATCTTCATAGGAGATGTCCGTAGTTTACCACTTTTGCAGGCTTTCCATTCATCAGTCCAACTATATCAAGCTGAACCTTCCGTTACGCGAGCAGAGTTGCAGCAACGGGTAGAAACACAAGTTTTCCAAGAAACAGAGTTAGTCATTGACCCAGCTTTTTTTACCGCAATAAAGGAACGCTTTGGGCAGATTAATCATGTACAAATTCAACTGATGCGCGGTAAACATCACAATGAATTAACTAAGTTTCGCTACAACGTGATTCTTCATCTTAACGCCGAAATCGTTAATAATACTGAAAATTCTTCATTGTTAAACTGGTCTGAAGATAATCTAACAGTCTCAGCAGTGCGTCAGTTATTAATTGAAAGTCAACCAGAAATATTAAGCATTATAAATGTACCTAATGCGCGGATAATGTCAGCAGTTAAAACAGCAGAATGGCTATCAGACGTAGAAGTTTTTAAAACTGTAGGTCAAATACGTAAAGCTTTGGAAGAAATCGTAAATTTAGGAGTAGATCCCGAAGATTTCTATGGAATGAATTTACTCTACAGGGTTGATATTAGCTGGTCATATTCAAATACTGAAGGACATTATGACGTGGTTTTTGTACGGCAAGATATAGTAGATAAAAGAACTCTTTTTCCCTACAGTACAACTCACTCTCGTCCTTGGGAATCTTACGCCAATAATCCCTTACAAGCTAAAGTAGCGGGTCAGTTAGTGTCGCAGTTGCAGACTTACACAGCACAAAAACTGCCCATGTACATGATACCATCAGCTTTTGTAGTACTTAAGTCTCTACCTCTAACAGCCAATGGCAAAGTGGATCGCCGTGCCTTAAGAGCATACGATCCAATTAAGCCTCAATTAAGAGAAAATTATATCGCGCCTCGAAATCCAGTCGAACAAGTGCTAGTGAAAATCTTTGCTGAGCTTCTGGGAATTAAGCGCGTAGGAATTTATAACGATTTCTTTAAATTAGGTGGTCATTCCTTATTAGCTACTCAACTTGTCTCTAGAGTGCGCGATGCCTTATGTGTCGAGTTACCTTTGCGTAGCGTATTTGAAGCATCGACAATTGCACAACTATCTAAAGTGGTGGAAAACTTGAAAGAAAGCAATGCTCAAAATCAAGCCCCTGTTTTAGTACCACTATCCCGTGAAAGTCGCCGCATGAAGCTATCCTCTTTAACCAAAGAGAACAAAGAGCGAGAGTAAATAACCCTCTTCTAACCCACATTCCGCACTTCAATAAGTAGCATGAACAAACTAAGTTTTTTGTCCATTTAGTTTTGTTAATTTTTAGATGCGTTTGCCCTGCATGCACTCTTGATCGTTAGTTAGCAGTGGCTTTGCTCAAAGTAGCGATGCTTGGCTAGTTCCTCGTTCCAATACGCAGGCTTTTGGTTTGAGCCTGGTAGTTTGTGGCAAAAGCTGTTTGATCAGTCTTGCCGTTT
>CAZZVG010000941.1:0-3480 GCA_964657295.1 Iningainema sp.
TCTTCATCACTCAGAGTCACTCCAGATCTTGAAGCTACCGTTGAACCTCTGCGTTATTACGCCAGCTTGAGCGATTGTGTCCGGTTGGTTCCTGATGTAGAGAATTTATACATTATTCCCAGTCCTGGCCCCGTGCGTCAATCGGCTGCTGTACTTGAATCAAGCGAAATGCGACGGCTGATAGAGGATGCTCGCGAGCGCTTTGATATTGTGATTTTAGATACTAATCCTCTAAGTTTATCCAATGATGCTTTGTTAATTCAACCCTACAGCGACGGTATTGTACTCTTAGCACGACCAAATTATACACAAGAAACCGTGTTTGCCGAAGCGATCGATCAAATGGTCGAAGCTGAACTCGGACTGTTGGGAGGCGTGATCAATTGTGCTGATATTAAAGTTTCTCTACCTCCACCTGTTGTAGATTTAACAAGCTCTCCCCCTGAAGAAAAACTATCAGCTAGGGCGAGGAGAAATTAATCAGAAATTGGGAATTGCTAATTCTCTTACCTATTGCCCATTCACGAGAATATACTGTATTATACTACTACCAGAGTAACAAAACAGGCTTAGTAAGCGATCGCAAGGCCGGCGGGTTTGCGAGAGTCATTCGCGCCATATAGCAACCCGGTTTTCGGATCTGTGAAGATAGACTCAGCCGCACCCCAAGTTAAAAATGGCGCAACTCTGTATCCCATTCCCCATAATCGTTGGAAATCAGCAGATCCAAGGGTATATGGTTCAGTCAAGACTACATTAGGTAGTCCCTGGTAGTGAAACCGGGGAGCGTTAACAGCTTCAGCAATGTTTTTGTCGTAGTCAATGACGTTAGTAATAACTTGTAGAACCGTGGTAGTAATTGTCGATCCTCCAGGAGTACCCGTGATCAGGAAAACTTTGCCGTTTTTGGTGACGATGGTGGGTGACATCGAACTGAGGGGACGTTTACCTGAGGCGATGGTGTTAGCATTTCCCTGCACCAAACCAAAGCCGTTGGCTGCGCCTGGTTTAGATGTAAAGTCGTCCATTTCATTATTGAGGAAGAAGCCTGTGTTGCCAGCAATCACTCCTGTGCCGAAGTAACCGTTAAGCGTGTAAGTTACAGCTACGGCGTTACCATAACGGTCTTGAATAGAGTAATGGGTTGTGTTAGTTCCCTCACTAGATGTTGTTATACCAGAATAAAGAGGCTGTGGCGCTATCGCTCGATCTTGTGGGATCTGAGAACGGATCGAGGCTGCATAGTCTTTTGATATGAGTCGCTCAACAGGATTCTTAACAAAGTCGGGATCGCCTAAGTATTTGTTGCGATCAGCATAAGCATACAACATACTGGAGAGCATGAGGTGGAGGCTGTCTTTGGAATGCCAGCCTAGTTGTTTGATCTGATATCCTTCGAGAATATTCAGCATCTGGCAGAGGGTAGTACCGCCTCCTGGAGGCGGGGCAGAAATCACCTCATAACCGCGATAGCTGCATCGTACTGGTTGAATTTCAGTGGCTGTGTAGCTGGTAAAATCGAAAGGTGTGAGAATCCCACCGTGTTCGCTGCTGGCTTTGACAATTTCTTGGGCGATCGCGCCTTTGTAGAAAGCATCTGCGCCATGAGTAGAAATTTGCTGGAGAGTCTGGGCTAAATTTTTTTGTACTAAGCGATTTCCAGCAAGATAAGGTTTATCGCCGTTTTGCAAAAATATGCTTTTGACATTCGGCTGCTCTTTAAACTTATTAGTTCCAGCTTTGAGGATATAAATATCTCCTGGCTGCAATACAAAACCGGAAGACGCCAGTTTAATCGCCGGATTCATTACCTGCTGGCGTGTCATAGTTCCGTATTCAGAAAGGGCTCTCGTCAATCCTCTGACAGTTCCCGGAACTGCAACTGCAAGATAACCTTTTTTGCTCAACCCAGATACCTTTCCCTGTTGATCGAGATACATATCTTTGGTAGCTTTTAGGGGAGCTTTCTCACGAAAGTTGATCAATGTATCTTTACCATTGGCGAGGTGGATGAGCATGAACCCACCCCCGCCAATATTCCCGCAGCAGGGATCGCTCACAGCTAACGCATATCCTACAGCGACTGCGGCATCGATCGCATTACCGCCTTGTTGAAGAATTTGTAACCCGATTTCGGAGGCATTGTGTTGGGTTGTGACAACAATGCCGTTTTTACCGGATATAAGGGGGACTATGTTTTTGTTGCAGTTGTCTGCGGTTGAGTTTTTGCAACTCAGCCAGCTACCAATTTTGTAAAGATGAGTTAACGGATGGTAAACACTACCTCCCACCGCCATATCTAAACCAATAGCCAAACCAATACCTGTCAAGCTGACGGTGACGATTGACAGGCATTTTTTCCATATTTTACTTGATCTCATATTGGCACTCATACTTCGGGGCTACCAGACATCCCGATCTTTTTAGGTGTATTTTCCGGCAAGATAGTCTGAAAAATCAATCGGGAAAATAAGGCAACCGCATTAAAATTTCCAAACAAAACAAGAAAAATGAGGTATGCAGCTTTTAAATGCTTCTACTGGTACTGACTATATTTTAGACTATTTGGCGATCGCAAAGAGCAAGGTAGGTAGCCAAAATGAATCACATTATTAGCGGAGAAATTCCTCCGTTGACACAGCAAGAAGCTAACTCCTTGATGGACTCAGGCGAATTGAGTGGCTAAAACTACAGCTTTATCTTCGTGCCTCCGTGAAAGTTTAAGATAAAGTGCATGATTGTCAATCAGTTAAAATACTCAAAATAGCCAGAATAGAAATGATAATCGTGCGTGCGGTTCTGTGTCTGGGGAGATTATAAGTAATTATCGGGATTTTATATCACCTCATGTCTGTTACTGGCATGAGGATTTTTTCTGTATACAATACGCCCATACATATGTATTGCCTTCAGTAGAAAATTGCTGTAAATGCACTTTTGCTGATACTTGAGCTTCAGTTCCTCCAGTGAACCACTGGCATCTAACAAAGAATCACCAGTCCAATGCTGAAAACTGTGCAGCAAACGTTGGGTGTGGTGAATCACGACTTCTTGTTTCCAAGGTAGTTGACTGTTTATAGTCATCGAAATAACCTGGTATGCGGTAAATTCAGCGTCTTTAGACCTGAGTTACTGACAATCTTCTTGGGCGTGAATCGATAATAACTTATTGTTAGACATTGCCTTAAGTTTTGATGTGAAGGAATCTGAACACGCACTTGCTTCTGGAGTAAATTGCCCAATTGGGGGATGATTGCTAGCAGCTGCGGAAAGAGCCTCTTGATCAGAAGGTGGTATGTGAGAAGACGCAGGAGGAGTCAACTTTTTCCCCAAGTCTTTTGAATTAAGAGCGTCCTCCACACTCCCCGTGTTCCCCCGTCTTCGCGTCCGAGCGTCCTCTAAATTCTTCGTGTCCTCCGTTAATTGCTTTTTACTCCCTTTCCGGTGTAATATCGCTGATGAAATTTTTTCTCCCCCTCT
>CAZZVG010000942.1:0-3480 GCA_964657295.1 Iningainema sp.
TTCGTTGTGCCAAAATGGTATGACTTACAAAAGAGGTCTTGTCAGTACTACACTTGTGTAAATATTCGTGTATATACGCAAAATATATGATAAGATTTGTACTCTTACTTATGGAAGCAATTGAAACTACTTATGACTGCTAGCCTTTTAATTTGCTAACGTAGTCTTAATATTAAAAAAAAATTTGGCTGGTGACACTCAGAAAATTGCGACCAAAACTAAGCTGTTGAGTAAGTGTGTTCGAGGCTTATTGGGAAACATGGGAGTTATGACTGTAAATTTGGCTCGGAATTGTGCGAATATAGAGCACTTGAAGGAAGTATTGCAAAACATTGACGCACAAAGTTGTCCGACGTGTTTCAACTTTCACATGCACACAGTCTGCTCGGATGGCAAGTTGCAGCCGAGTGAATTGATGGCGCAAGCGATCGCTATCGGTTTAAAAGGGCTTGCGATTACGGATCATCATAGTATAGATGGATATAAATCTGCTCAAAAATGGTTAGAGGAATGGAAGTGGCATAGCCAAAGTGCGAATGCTCCTCATCTCTGGAGTGGAGTAGAAATTAATGCCAACCTTTTAGATATTGAAGTTCATATTTTGGGTTATGCTTTCGATCCGGAACACATAAGTATAAAACCTTATATTCAGGCAAAAAGTACTACAGGTGAAGAATACCTTGCAGCTAACGTCATCGCCGCTATTCAAAAGGCAGGAGGATTGGCAGTACTTGCTCACCCAGCTAGATATAAGCGATCGTATTTTGACTTGATTAGAGCAGCAGTAGCTGCGGGTATAAATGGCTTGGAAACTTTCTACGCCTACAACAATCCTAAGCCTTGGATACCGAGTGCTTTAGAATCAAAACAAGTGCAACACTTGGCTGAGGAATACAGTCTTTTCAATACTTGCGGTACTGACACTCACGGTGTCAGTTTGCTTCAAAGATTGTAAAAATTATGGCATGAACTCAACAACGCTTTGCAGGTAAGAAACCAAGTCAGGAAAAAATAATAACTTGGGTGACGGAGTACAGCACGAGCCTTAATGCAGAAATTCCTGTTAGCCTACACAACACAGTTAAGATGTGTGCTTTCTTAGATACAAAGTCTACGCAATTTTGAATTGCTGCCAGTCCTTATTTAAGCTGGTTCAATTCACATTTGCGTAGGCTTTTTGTTTTTTATATGTACTAAATTTTATATAATTATGGCTCTAAGAATACAGGTTACTCGCACTGAGTTTGATGCCGCTGAATCAAACGGTTGGGTTGATGGTATTTATCAGGGGAAACAGGGAATATACGTTTATGTTGAATTAGGGGAAGAGTCAGAATACATCCCCCGTCCTAGTGACAACCCAAGAACCGAGTACAGGGAATTCCGAAATTGCGACGCATTCTTTGCAGCTAGCCGTGAACAGCTAGATGCAGCAGATTTTAATGCGACTCAGCTCAATGTAACAGTGATTATTTACTGCTAGTACTAGTAACGGTATCATTGCTAGGTACATCTCCTCGTCGCGCCCCTCGGCGTTGATGGAAGCGAGTTTCAATCTTATCTTTATTTGCATAAATAAAGTCTTCCAGATGTTCTAGCGGCATTTGGACATCTTCCCCATTCTTCAAATAGACAGTGACCATTTTGCATTTCCAAGCGATATGTCAACCTACTAATTGTAAATTATTTACAAGCTTAACTTCATCACCTGAATTGCAAGATTCGACGACGTTGCTCACTCAAATTAATAATTCGCTTAACTCCTTGTGCGACAACCAAGGCACATAATCTCATTTTAGATACAATTTTACTCGTATTTTTACTGAGGCTCCAACTCTACCTAACCTTGCTAGGATTTTGTATGTGGCAGGTCATCAAATCGCCAATGAGGGGAATTGAGGCAGTAGCGATCGCTTACCTCGTATTTACCTTCACATGGTTCGAGTGCGCCCAGTTTACCCATCTGGCTTGGTGGTCGCTCAGTTTTTTTGAAATTTCCCAGACAAGTGAAAAAATCACATCTTAACTTAGCTATAATCATTTGCTTACTGTGTCTGCTACTAGGCAATACGTACTCAATGCCAGAGTCGCAATGGACACAACAGATGGAAGGTGAGTTTCAGTTGCGCTCAAAGGACGTGGTAACAAAGCTCGCAGGTAGTAACTACGGAACTACTGCCTTTGAGGGTGAAAAGAAATCTTATCCTCTAGCAATGATTGACTTTATTGCCGGGAACCGAGAAAAAGCGATCGCCTTTTTACAATCAGAAGATGCAGATGCTGATCGCAATGCCCACACATTGGGAATTGACTTTTATTCAGGCTTCACCCTTATTGAACAAGTTCGCAAGTATTTCTACTTTGGCAAGTATCTTGACCCAGCTTATCGTCACCGGATGAAACAGGCGATGCAGATTTTGACAAAAGTAGACCCGTTAACACGTCATTTCCCTTATTTGCGCCAGTTTTGGCAGGGATCAACTGACAACTGCGATACCTGGGTAGATTGTCGCAACACCGATAATTTGAAAGCGATGCGGGAAGTTGCTGTGTATTTATTTGCTGAAGAAACTGGGAATGAGGAGACACGCAAGATTTACAAACAGCGTATCAGCCGCAATATTCGTACTCTCTATCAAATAGGGCAAGGTGAGTGGGATTCGGAAAACTATTTGGGATACGCTATCACTACCTATATAAATCTTTATGATTTTGCCAAAGATCCTCAAGTAAAATCCCTTGCCAAGTCTGCACTCGATTGGTTTTTAACTTCAGGCGCTGTGAAATACTGGCGCGGTGGATTTGGTGGACCATCTAAGCGCGATTACAGTCAGGGAAACTGTGTTTGGTGTGCAAAAGCCACCCACTCTCTAGGATTATACTTTGGAGATTCGCCCATCCCAGATTCTACATCAGAACCCGACGAAGTACACCTAATTACCAGCAGTTACCGTCCTCCAGTTGCAGTTGTCGCTTTAGCACGTAAGCAGGTCAAAAAACCAGTGGAACTACTAAATTCCAAGCCTACTTATGAAAACTGGCTTCCTAGAGGTGAGGATGCACCACAGTTCTACGAAACTCTTTATTTCGGTCACACCTTCTTGTTGGGTACGTTAGCTCAAGGCTCTGGTGGTGACTGGAACGGGTTCAAGTTGCTAGCTTTTAACTCTAAACGGGGTGTTGATTATTTGATCGCCGCTACCGGGACAGACCCCACTAAAATATCTACATCTTCAGTTGGTGGTGACAACATTGCTCAGTACCGGAATCTGGTAATCTGGCTTAATGATCAACCTAACGCACCATTTCAATTCTTTCTTCCCAAGTCTGTAAAGATAGAAACCATTAACGGTATTACGTTTATTCGTTATGACTCGACATGGTTGGCACTAACACCCATCAATTTGAAAGTCGAGGATATTAACGCAAAAGCAACAGAGAAAATCCGAGAACGCTATCCCTTTGATCAAATTTTAACTG
>CAZZVG010000943.1:0-3474 GCA_964657295.1 Iningainema sp.
CCAAGGGGAGACGCTCCGCGAACAGTACTGGCTCCTCCGAAAGAATCTGTCCGTGTGCTTTAGCACTAAAGCGCAACTACAAGCCTTTTTTACGATCCGAATTTATGAAATGCAGTACTAAGAGGCTAAAGCAACCTCTACCATTTGTTGCAACTCACCTTTTTGGTAAAGTTCAATCATGATATCGGAACCGCCCAAAAATTCACCATTAACGTAAACTTGGGGAATTGTTGGCCAGTTAGAATATTCCTTAATTCCTTGACGAACTTCGGGATCTTCTAAAATATCAACAGTGTGGAAGGGAACTCCCAACGTATTCAAAATTTGTACAACGTTGTTAGAGAAACCACACATGGGCATCAACTTGGTTCCTTTCATAAAAACCAAGATTTTGTTTTGCTTTAACAAGTTGTCGATTCGCTCTTTAACTTCTGGAGTCATAATGTTTCAATTTCCTAATCTGCTTTTAAGAATGAGGCGGGAGCTTACTGTGTATTTTGGAGAAGTATCTTCAGGACTCTGATGCTCCTAACTTTCACATTGCAGCTGTAGCTTGCCAAGCTTCGGGAGTATATGTTTTGAGCGCCAAAGCATGAATTGCTTCACTCGACATAGCTTGTTGCAAAGCTCGATAGATTAACTGATGCTGTTGCACTAGTCCCTTACCCGCAAACTGCGATGAAACTACTGTAACCTGATAGTGGTCACCACCACCAGTCAAGTCTTGCACCTCAACTTGGGCATCAGGTATTTCCGCCTTGATCATTAACTCAACCTGTTGCGGACTCATCATCGCAATTCCTAAAAAACTTCTTCTCTATATATCTTATTTCAATCCTAAATAGGAATTTAAACTTAGGGAGTAAATTCTACACTCATTTACAAATAAACCTTTTAACAATCCAGTACCAACTTTAACCGACTTAACCGTTTGGCAAGGCTTGTGCGCTGAAACAAAGGGCAATTTTAACCATTACTCAATCCTAATTTTAGCACTGGAGTTTGAAAAACGTCGGGAATGGAAAAATGAATGAAGAGGACGATTGAATCAAGATAATTTGATTACTTTTTCTTCCGTGGAGAGGAAGAACTATTACCACTCCTTGTAGTTGAAGGGGTTCCAGAAGGGGAGGAGGTGCTATCACCGACTTTAGAATTGGGAGGATCGACAAAACCTAACTCCAACAACTGCTGATACGCCTTTTTCCCCAAATCCCGTGTCGGATTTTGACTTTTAATGATCTGAACTAGCAGAGGCACAGCTAATTCTGGTTTATTTTGGGCTCGATGTACCAGTGCTAACTGGTATGTAGCTTCATCTCGCATTTGGGCAGTTTCGAGCGCCTTTCTTCGTTGATCATCAGCAACTCTGTTGTCAATACCAGAAAAGCTAGAGTTGAGTTCCTGATAAAAATTAGAGAGCTGATTAAAAACCTGCCGGGCTTCTTGGAGCTTTTTGGCAGCTTCTGGGTAATTTTGAGCAGAAACTGCACTGCTAGCTTCTGCCATCAGCCGCTTTCCGCCGTCAATACTCAATAGACTGCTATTTTGTGCTGACGGACGCAGGTTATTTGGATTTTCGGGGTTGATGGGTTGTACTTGGTTAGAGCTATTTGGAAACGGTTGAGCGCTGACAGGTGATAGCAGGCTAAGGGCTGCGATCGCTGATAGGGATGTGATGCGAAACCACAAAACAGTTGTAGCAAAGTTCATTTTTGTACGTTTGTGCGACAACTCAACAAAATAGAGATGGAAACTTCGGGTATCTTAACTCTGTTTTGCTCTTTAACAAAGCAAAGTTACATGCGGGAGTTTCTCTCTCATTAGACCGAGAATCATTTAAATAAGGTTCCCATACTGTCTGTTGCTTGCCTTGGTATCTGTAGTAAATACTACCATCACATCACCATTTCAAAGATATTTAAGTTGCTATAAGCAAACCCTTTGACAATCATTAACAACTGCTGTGAGGAAGCCCAGGTGTTCTCCATTCACAGTTAATTGTTAAGAATTTGGAATTCCAGCGAATGCGCGAGGAGTGATTTGTGAGTGTTGATGACTTAATTGTTTGAGATCTGTTGCTATATTGTTTGTCAGGCTTTTAGCATCTTGCTTCAAGTTACTGTTAGCGTAAGAAGCGACTTCGATGGCAGCGCCGATGTGAATACTAACATCCGTACCCCAGTCAGGATCAGTTTGGCTGTAGTTAATGCTGACAGGGACAATTTTAACGCCCAATCCAGGATGAGTAGATTCCGCGCTTAAAGCTAGACGAGCAATACCGGGTTTCAAGGGATGAACTTTACCTTTACGGATACCGCCCTCAGGAAAAATCACTAACATTTCTCCTTTTTGAAGTAATTCTACTGCATGACGGAGGCAGGCAATTGATGGGCGTTGAGGATCTACTGAAAATCCTCCCAAGCGTCGGATGAACCAGCCTTGTAAACCTTGACACTCATCGATAGTTACCATAAATCGTAGATCTCGTCCTGTCACGAAGCGACCGGCTGCATAAGGTACCATCAAGGCATCCCAACGCGATCTATGGCTAGGAGCGAGGATCACAGGGCCAGTTTTGGGAAGATGTTCTTGTCCAGTGACTCTAATCTGCCCAAAGAAAGATGGCAGAACAAAATGTTGTCCTAAGAGATATGCTACAGGACTTAACCACGGACACACCCGTGAAGTAGTAACAGCTACCATTCTCTTTGCTGATGTATGAGTTGGAAATTCGCTACAAGTGTTGTGGGAAGAGATTAGCTCAATCATTTCTGGATGCTGACTATTGTGTAAACAAATCCTGTACCTACACCGTAAATTTTCTTCCTTGACTTGTGTTCCACCTGTTGGACAGTTTTCCCTCTGTCATGCTAGCTATTTTTTTTTCTTCGATGAGTAAACCAATCTTGTAACGACTGACGACAACTTGACTCTAATATGCCTCCAAGGACAGATAAACGGTGATTGGAAGCTGCGCTATCAGGTATGTTAGCAACAGTACGAATCGCGCCAGTTTTTGGATCGTCCACTCCATAAACGATGAGTTTTACACGCGCTTGTATAATAGCACCCGCACACATTGGGCAAGGTTCGAGAGTAACGTAAAGAGTGCATTGATTCAAACGCCAAGTTTGCAACTTTTTAGCGGCTTCTCTAATGGCAATAATTTCTGCATGAGCAGTTGGATCACGATCCCGTTCTTTTCTATTTTCACCCTCTGCGATTAAATTTCCGGATGAATTAATCACTACAGCGCCTACGGGCACCTCTCCCGCCTGACCTGCGGCTTCAGCCAATTCTAGAGCACGATGCATCCATTGCTTATGTATAATATATTCTGGGTATTTAATCAACATCATCAGATTAAGGGAGTCAGTCGCTTCTCCCAAGGGGAGACGCTGCGCGAACGCTCCAATTCAAAAGTCAAAAGTGAGCCAGTGCGGTGGACGGGTTCCCCGGCATAAAGCAACT
>CAZZVG010000944.1:0-407 GCA_964657295.1 Iningainema sp.
TATTTCTCAAGCTGCCTTTGTTGCCGCCAATGCTATTGTCATTGGCTCTGTAAAAATAGCTGCAGGAGCTAGTGTTTGGTATGGAGCCGTCGTTAGAGGAGATGTAGAACGAATTGAAATTGGCAAATGCACGAATATTCAAGATGGAGTTGTCATACACTGTGACCCCGGTCAACCTACTATATTAGAAGATTATGTCACAGTCGGACATCGTGCTGTAGTACATTCTGCATACATTGAACGTGGTAGTTTGATTGGAATTGGTGCCATCGTTTTAGACGGAGTGCGCGTGGGTGCTAGTAGCATTATTGGTGCTGGCGCTGTAGTCACTAAAGACGTACCCCCGTTGTCTCTCGTCATCGGCGTTCCCTCTAAAGTAGTACGCCAAATTTCTTCTAAAGAAGCAG
>CAZZVG010000944.1:417-3473 GCA_964657295.1 Iningainema sp.
CTACCAAAAATTAGCCTTGGTTCATGCAGGGAAGGGCAATGGGGAGTGGGTTTGAATAAGTCCTGAATCCTGACTCCTGTAAGGGCGGGCTTGTCGCCCCTTCAGGGCGCGAAGATATTTTGTGGATTAAACCCGCTTGTACGGGCGGGCTTGTCAAAATCTTCAAAGGCGCGAAGATGTTTTGTGGATTAAACCCGCCCCTACAGCTGTAAATATTCTTTACATATCGATAAGATTAGGAGAATTATCCCCTTCTTTAGTTAAAAATAATATGAGAACAGTTGATAAAACTTTAATCTACTTCACAAAGAGGTTCTAGAGATGGATATTGATTTTCGTGTGGCAATCGTTTTAGCACCAATCGTGATTGCAGCTAGTTGGGCGGTGTTTAACATCGGTGCTGCTGCTTTAAAACAATTACAAAGCTTTTTAAATAGAGAAGCTTAAAGTAAAAGCAGCTCTATAAAAATTAACCCGGCTGTTTTTGAAAAAAGAAACAGTCGGTTTTATTTGTTGATTATTAGTTGTTTTTCCACTCCCCCTTCTGTGAACATCGACTCTATCCTCAAACCATTTCAACGATTCGGCGTCTACCGTGGACTAGAACGAATTGAAAAACTGTTAACAAATCTAGGCAACCCTCATCATCAAGTCCCAATCATTCATGTCGCTGGCACAAATGGCAAAGGTTCTGTCTGTGCCTACCTTTCCTCAGTTCTTACTCAAGCAGGTTATCGCACAGGACGTTACACCTCTCCTCATTTAGTTGATTGGACGGAACGTATTTGCCTCAATGAACAGCCCATTTCTGCTGATGAATTTTGCCAAATTTTACTGAAAGTTCAAGCAAAAATTCGTCCTGATGAAGACTCGCCAACTCAATTTGAAGTTTTGACTGCTGCTGCTTGGTTATACTTTGCTGAAGTTAAAGCTGATATAGCTGTGATCGAAGTTGGGCTGGGAGGACGCTTGGATGCTACGAACGTTTGTGAAAATCCTTTAGTGACGATTATAACTTCTATCTCCCTAGAACACACGCAGATCCTTGGTTCTACTGTCGCCGACATTGCAGCAGAAAAAGCTGGTATCCTCAAAGCTGGATGTCCGGTTGTCATAGGAACCCTGCCACCAGATGCGGAAGAAGTCGTGCGATCGCGTGTTCTGGAGTTAAAATGCCCATGTGTTGTTCCTCCGCCCGCTCGCCAAATAGCTATAGGATGGGCAGAATATCAGGAAGTCAGAGGGGGAGAGGAAATTGTTTCGGATAATGTACACCAATTCGGGAGTAATAATTCCCAGGGTGAAAATTTAAAGTCAATTAAATATCCTTTACCGTTACAAGGACAGTTTCAGTTGACTAATTCAGCGTTGGCTCTCGCCTCACTTGGGATCTTGCAAAAACAGGGTTGGCAAATCTCCGAGGCAGATATTGTCAACGGTATGGCAAAAACTAAGTGGCTGGGGCGGATACAGTGGGTTACTTGGAACAAGCATAAATTATTGCTTGATGGCGCACATAACCCAGCTGGTGCCCAAGTACTACGCGATTATATTGATACCCTTGATTGGGTGGAAGCTGAGAAACCAATCCCAAATTTAAAATCCGAAATTGCTGTAAGTTGGGTTATGGCAATGCTTCCCACTAAAAACCATGCGGACATATTCAAAGCTTTACTGCGATCCAATGACCAATTGTATTTAGTACCGATTGCCGATAACAGTTCAGCTTCTCAGGAAGAATTAGCAACACTAGCTCAAACTATCTGCCCAGAATTGAGCTTTTGCGGCACTTACTTAGATCTAGTGTCAGGGTTAAACGCCGCTTTTACTTCCACAGATCGTTTAGTTGTTTTATGTGGTTCGCTGTATTTAGTCGGGGATTTTTTACAGCAATTAGCCATCACCGATTAGCTAACTTCTACCGCTATTCCACTCCTGTGCCGCATCTTCTACAGCTTTATCGACTGTCTTCTCGCCCAGCATTGCGGCTTGTAGATTTTCATAAATTCCTTTTTGCAGGATGTTAAAATCCTTGAGTGTTGGGGTTAAAATCTCTGCTTGTTGCAGTTCTTTAGCACTCATGACACGAGCTTTATCTAGAGTCGTGGCATTTGCTGATAAATCTTTGAAGTAGCTGTCTGATAGAGATTTTATTGTCGATGGTAGAACATTTGCCGCTTTAGCAAAGGCGAGCTGATTTTGGTCGTTGGTGACAAATAAGGCAAATTTGAGGGCAGCATCGGGTTGTTTGGTGTCGCGTGGAATCACCATATTCATGACAGCGACATTTTTCTTGCCAGTTTCACCAGTGAGTTGAGGTGCGATGGCCGAAGCTTGAGCGATCGCTGGGGCATTTTTGGCGATCGTTGTCAGAAACTCACCACCAGAGGAAAGTAGTGCCGTTTCTCCAGATTCGTACAAATCAATAGCATGACGATGACCCTGTGTCAAGACTTCTTTAGGAAGAAGTCCTTTTTTATAAAGGTCTACCCAATATTGAAATGCTGCCTTGCCTTGAGGTGAGTTAAAAGCTGCTTTGCCAGTAGCATCAACTAAAGTCACCCCCATCTGTACAAAGGATTCTAATACCTCACCAGAATCCTGCGGCACAAAGGTAACGAAAAAAGCGTACTTACCAGTTTTGTCCTTAATTTGTTGAGCCACCTGCGCTAATTCAATATAAGTACTGGGTGCTTTATTAATACCTGCCCGTTTTAATAAATCAGTGTTATAAATAGTTAGCTGCGTGGTGAGGTACCAAGGAATCCCGAAACTCTTGCCATTTAGCGTGGAAGATTTCCAAATATTTGGCAAATAGGAGGAACGGACTTCATTTGGCACTTTTGCATCCAAATTCAACCAGGCATTTCGTCCTGCAAGTTGGGAAGCAAAAACCGGATTCAGATTCACAACATCAGGTGGCGTTTTTGCGGAGACAGCTGTTAAGATTTTATTCTCCATAGCGGACCAAGGTACATCAACCCAGTTAACTTTTATACTTGGGTTTTGTGTCTCAAAAGTCTTTATGAGGCTATGGAAGTAGTCGTTAAATTCAG
>CAZZVG010000945.1:0-3466 GCA_964657295.1 Iningainema sp.
GTCCATACACTGCTATTTTAATTGTTCCTACAGGAATTGGGGCCGCAATAGGGGGTTATGCAGGAGATGCTTTGCCAGTTGCAAAAGCTATGGCACAGGTTTGCGATCGCCTGATAACTCACCCCAACGTCCTCAATGGAGCCAGTCTCTATTGGAACCTGCCCAACGCTTTCTATGTTGAAGGCTACGGACTTGACAAATTTGCGGCAGGATGCTGGGGACTACGTTCAGTACATCAAAACCGCATAGGTTTACTTTTAGACAAAGGGATTGAACCGGAGTTACGGTTGCGACACATCCAGGCAGCCAATGCAGCTAGAGCGACTCTAGGATTATCTTTAACTGATTATGTGATCACTGACGCACCCTTAGAAGTACAATTGCGACAGGCGACATCGGGGACAAGTTGGGGAACAATTGGCAATCCAGACAGTTTGTTACGGGCAGCAGAACTTCTCATTAAGAGTGCGAGGGCAGAAGCGATCGCCGTCATTGCTCGTTTCCCCGATGAGCTAGACGAAGTTGCCGAGCAAAACTACCGTTATGGTAAAGGTGTCGATCTCATTGCTGGTGCAGAAGCCATCATCAGCCATTTAGTTGTGCGAACTTTTCAAATTCCTTGCGCCCATTCCCCAGCTCTGGCTTCCCTACCCCCAGATCCCAATTTATCACCCCGTGCCGCAGCGGAAGAATTAGGTTATACTTTTTTACCAAGCGTACTTGTAGGTTTGAGCCGCGCACCCCAGTTTATCGTCGGGACACAGCAGGAATTGCCAGAACCTAACGATATTTGGGCTAATCAAGTTGATGCGGCGATCGTACCAGCCTCCGCTTGTGGTAGTAGCGCTCTGCTAACTTTAAGTCATAGGCGATGCCAAATTATTACGGTCGAAGAAAATCAAACTCAGATACAAGTTCCTCCCCAACCTTTGGGTATAAAATCAATACAGGTAAACTCATATTTAGAGGCGGTAGGTGTATTGGTTGCCCATAAAGCAGGCATTAATCCCGATGCCCTAAGTCCTAGAATATCGTCTTTACAGTCTTTATTGGGGAGTAGGGAAATAAAATAAAAATGTAAAATGAAAAATGAACAACTCTCCTTTTTAATTTTTAATTCTTTCCCTCCCCCTACCCCCTATTCCCCACTCCCGCAATCACCGTGACTCAACAGCAAAAGCAACCGCCAGAAATACCATACCTAACACGCACCCAAGTTCTGGTGGCGATGGGAGTGACTGCAATCCTCTTGTGGGTAGTTGCCAAGGTTTGTTTAAGATTTGGTAACTTTTCCTTAATGTCTTGGCATTGGAACGAAAGACAGCTCCTATTGGGGGTTGGATTGGGGTTAACCATTACCGGAATGAGTGGCTTAGCTTATCAACTTTGCTCTCCCTACCGTAAAAGTGCCAATTATTACTTGGAAATGGTACTGAAGCCTTTGGCGATGCCTGACTTAATTTGGCTGGCACTGCTTCCAGGATTGAGTGAAGAATTGTTATTTCGGGGTGTGATGTTACCAGCGTTGGGATTTAGTCACTTTGCTGTCATTCTGTCAAGTCTTTGTTTTGGCGTCTTACACCTCAGTGGTTCCCAACAATGGCCTTATGTGATTTGGGCAACCATTATCGGGTTAATATTTGGGTACAGCGCCCTCCTCTGCGGGAATTTGCTAGTGCCAATTGTGGCTCATATTCTGACCAATTTAATTTCTAGCTATTTGTGGAAAATGGCTCAGTCTCCCGCTGTTAAGAATTAATGGATCATTATGTAGATATAGCAATCCTAATTGAGTCGTGAAAATTATTTTTGGAATGAACCGCCAAGACGCCAAGAACGCCAAGAAAAGAAAAAGAGAGAGAATTTTACGCTCTGATTTAGGACTTCTATAGCTCAGTAGAATTCATCTACATATAGCAGTCCTAAATCAACCTGAGTTCGACGTAAAAATAAGTATAAAGGTAAATTAATTAAGGTCAAGAAAGTTTCTGGGAGTAATAATCTGGTTTTGATATTCGGCTAAAGTCTTGAGTGATAAAAGTTTATGATTCATCGACAAGTAATTCTTCTAGAATTTCTTCAGTTAGTCCTTTGGCTTGAGCATTTCTGCCGATTCTGTCAAAAACACTAAGTAAATCTTCATCTTTATTATTTGGATATTTTTTCTTGATTTCTTGAATGAGTTGTTCTTGTTCTTGTGCTGGAAGTTGTAGAACAAGACTAAGAATTTGCTCAAAGGTTAGAGGGAGTTGATAGTTTTTTTGATTCATGGTGGCTTCTAAGTTTAGAGGATGGGGACTTGGCTTATATAGCAATCCTAAATCAGAGCGTAAAATGCTCTCTCTCTCTTTCTTTTCTTGGCGTTCTTGGCGTCTTGGCGGTTCATTCCAAAAATAATTTTCACGACACATTTAGGAACGCTATATTAGTTATTAATCTTTAATGAGTTGTACAGAGGTTTAGTTATCGCCTCTCTACAGAATATTGACTACTCCGATTCCCCAATGAGAGTAAAAGCAGCCCAATCTCTAGGGCTGGGATGGTTTTTCATAATCGTCAACATTGCTTGACGCAAGGCTTGAGCTTTGTCCATCCGGCGCTGTTTAAAATTTGTGTAGAATTGAGTCATTAAACTGGCAGTAGGGGCATCGGGGACTGACCACAGTGATACCATAATACTGGGCACTCCTGCTGAGATGAAGGAGCGAGATAAGCCAATCACACCGTCACCTGTGATGCGTCCTCTACCTGTATCGCAAGCACTCAGCACCACTAACTCCGCTTGAAGCTTCATGTCGAGAATTTCTTCAGCAGTTAGTAAACCATTGATTTCCCCTGGTTTGGGTGGAGAATTAGGAGATGGTTCGGGAGCAAATGCTAAACTACTTCCCAAACCTCGGTAATCATCAAGTATGCCGTGAGTGGCGAAATAAATGATTTGTGCAGAAGGCATTTTTTGAGCGATCGCCTTTTTGGTTGCTTGTTTACCGATAATTGCATGGGTGTGGAATTGTTGGGCGATGTCTTTTGCCTCAAGTTCAGCACCTGGTAAAGATGGTAACTGCTGAGGTGGTTCTCCGGGAGAAGGCGGAACAAAAGGCATTGTCGGATTACCTACCACCAGGACATTTTGTAGAGACGTTCCATGTAACATCTCTTCACGTTGTTTTTGAAGGTGGGTTACATCTAATACTTGTATTGAAGGTGCAGTGAGGATGGTGTGTTTTTCGATCAGGAATTTACCTTTCTCGTCTTTGAGCGCTGGGAAAGGAACGAGGAATAATCCACTTTGGGGGATAAAAATAACACGGTTATTGGGATCTGTGGGGAGAAGGTTAGCGATCGGTTTAATGAGGAGTTGGTGGAGTTTTTGTAGTTTTTCGGCTTGATTCGTACCAGGCGCGGCTTGTGCAATGATACCACCACCAGCACGGCTTCTCACACCGATAGTGAGACGGGTGTTGTC
>CAZZVG010000946.1:0-3465 GCA_964657295.1 Iningainema sp.
AAGTTGGTAAAAATAAGGCTTTCGGATTTCAGATAAAATCAGCTATTGGTTTAATCACGACATTGCTGGCAGTTGCGGCTTGGGCTTGTCTTCGATCTACAGTAATCGACGGGCAATTGAGACTTTCTGCCAAAGCTCCGACTTTTCGGCTGTTACTAATTGCTCCGCGCCAAGGTCAACATACATATCCTTGACACCCCACTTCAAGCGTAGTGGATCGTGGGTAATTTTCCATCCATCTTTAATAAGTGCAATTTTAACGCTATGGTGATAGCGGTCACGAGCAGGCATAGAAAGTTGATCTTGACGCCGCCTACAATTATAAAACTTGAAGAAGCTATACCGCTCAATTGATTCATATGCAATGGAAATCGCGTCGATTTTTCTTGACTTTATTGATCACAGTTATTATTTGTAAGTGGTTTTTAGTTCCTACTGTTGCAGATGCTTCTATCACTCCATCTTCTGAGTACCATGTACAGAGACGATTATTACCTCATACTATGTCTTTACAAAAACACTTGACTTACCCACTTAGTCCTAAAAGCGACCAAGTTGATAACTACCACGGTACTCAAGTTGCAGATCCTTACCGTCCTTTAGAAAATCCGGACTCCCAAGAAACTCAAGCTTGGGTTGAAGCGCAAAACAAAGTCACCTTTGGCTATCTTAATCAAATTCCTGCAAGGGAAAAAATTAAGCAACGTCTCACCAAACTGTGGGATTATGAAAAGTATGGTATCCCTTTTAAAGAGGGCGATCGCTACTTCTTCTTCAAAAACGATGGATTGCAAAACCAGTCTGTCTTATACACTTTAACTTCTCTCAACGGTGAGCCGAAAGTTTTACTCGATCCGAATAAACTTTCCGCAGATGGTACCGTTGCTCTGTCTGGTACAGTAATTAGTGAAGATGGTAAGCTGTTAGCATATGGTTTATCCACTTCTGGTTCTGACTGGCAGGAGTGGAAAGTACGGGATATCGCCACTGCCAAAGACTTACAAGATCACTTGAAGTGGATTAAATTTTCTGGTGCCTCATGGACGCACGATGGTAAAGGCTTTTTCTACAGTCGCTATGATGAGCCGAATGAGAAAACTAAATTAGAAGATGTCAACTATTACCAAAAACTCTTTTACCATAAATTGGGTACACCCCAATCAGAAGACATATTAATTTACCATCGCCCAGACAAAAAGGAATGGGGATTTAGCGGTGGTGTTACAGAAGATGGACACTACTTAATTGTCTCCGTATGGCTGGGAACTGACAGTAGAAATTTAGTTTTTTACAAAGATTTAACTCATGCAAATGACTCAGTCATAGAACTTATTAGCGAGTTTGATGCCGATTACAGCTTTATCGATCATGACGAAAGTGTCTTCTATTTCCACACAGATTTAGATGCACCACGAGGACGAGTTATTGCTATTGATACAAAAAAAACAGCCAAAGAAAATTGGAAAGAAATCATCCCTCAATCTGCCGAAACATTGGAAAGCGTTGGCATAATCAATAACCAATTTGTTACTGATTATCTCCAAGATGCTCGTAGCCAAATCAAAATTTTTGACCTCAAAGGCGCGTTTGTGCGTGAGGTAGAATTACCGGGAATTGGTTCTGCTGGAGGTTTTCATGGTAAGCGACACGATACGGAAACTTTTTATAGTTTCACTAGCTTTACCACGCCTGGAACAATCTATCGCTACAACCTAGTTAGTGGCAAGAGTGAACTTTTCCGTCAGCCAAAGGTAGATTTTAACTTTAATGATTACGAAACAAAACAGGTTTTCTATCACAGCAAAGATGGCACACAAGTGCCAATGTTTATCACCCATAAAAAGGGAATTAAATTAGATGGAAATAATCCTACATACCTTTACGGTTATGGTGGATTTAATGTTTCCATAACTCCTAGCTTTTCAGTTAGTACCTTGATTTGGATGGAAATGGGTGGTGTTTATGCTATTCCGAACATCCGTGGTGGTGGCGAGTATGGAGAAGAATGGCACCAGGCGGGAACCAAGCTGAAAAAGCAGAATGTGTTTGATGACTTTATCGGGGCTGCGGAATGGCTGATTAGCAATAATTATACAAAGTCAACTAAGCTGGCGATAGGTGGTGGAAGTAATGGCGGATTGCTAGTAGGTGCTTGCATGGCTCAGCGTCCCGATTTATTTGGTGCTGCTTTACCAGCTGTTGGTGTGATGGATATGTTGCGCTTTCACAAATTTACCATTGGTTGGGCTTGGACTTCCGAATACGGTTCATCGGAAAACCCGGAGGAATTCAAGGCACTTTATGCTTATTCACCACTGCACAATCTTAAAGGAGGTAAGGCTTATCCAGCAACGATGATTACCACAGCTGATCATGACGATCGCGTCGTCCCTGCCCATAGTTTCAAATTTGCTGCAGCTTTGCAAGCTGCACACAGTGGTAATACGCCAGTACTAATTAGGATTGAGACAAAAGCGGGACATGGTGCGGGTAAACCGACAACGAAGATTATTGAGGAAGCTGCTGATAAGTGGGCGTTTCTGGTGCGGATACTGGATATGAAAGTTTAGTCTCACGCAAAGACGAGGACAGATTCTTCTTTTGTGTTTCCCAAAGGAAGAATCTGTTTGTTGCAATGCCACGAAGTATTAGGCGGCTAGCGGCTCCAATTACTTACGATCTTTCCAATATCCAGGCTCTCGGCTGCAATGCATAATTGCCAAAATAAGAATGTAGTCTTGCTCTATTGTGTAGAGAATTCCATAAGGAAATGTTCGTGCCATACATCGTCGAACATCATTTTCAATAACAGCATAACGAGTCGGGGACTCCCTAATTCGGTATACCGTATCCTCAATTGCGTTTATAAAAGCTTGAGCTACCTCAACCCGCTTCTCTGTATAGTATTGAACCGCCTCACCATATTCATTAAGAGCTTCCGGATGAAATACATACCTCATGGCTCAATCAGCCGTCTAATTTGTGCTAGAGCTTCTTCTCCTGGAATCGGTTGCACAAAACCATCTCGAACTTCGTCTCTCCGTCTTTTGGCTTCAGTTACCCAAACTCCCTGAATTGTAGAGTCAGTGTCGAATTCCAAACTTTCTACCAACTTGTCTACAAGAAGTGCTCTTGATGCGCTAGGCAAGGACAACATCTCTTCTGTCAGTTGCTCAATTGACCGCATAGTCCCTCGCAAAACACTTAACTCTAAACTTGATTTTAACAATAATTGCTCGATCACACTTGATTTGGAACAAAAACTCCTGTAGCCACTCAGTTTGGGCTAACGCCTGAACACTAACATTCATCGCTATAAACGAAGTTGAATTTGATAGCACAAATTCGGGAGTCGTTAAATACGATTCCCGATCAAATCCAAAAGTTTTCAGCTATACTGCTTGCTCACCGACATCTAAATTAAATAACATTTGTAAGGTTTGCATACAGTGGCGTCTTGCCTCA